>CALGVL010000330.1 GCA_937930165.1 uncultured Acetobacteraceae bacterium | reverse complement strand
ATCGACCGGCGCCACCGCCGGCCGGCCCTGGCCCGCCACATGAGCGTGACCGGAGGCTGAATGGGCACGCAATTTCTGCAGGACCTCGCGGCCCGGCTGGCGATCCCCGGGCTGCCGGACTGGGTCGGGCTGGTCCTGCTGCTGCTGCTCGGCCTGCTGGCGCTGGCCTACCTGCTGATGCCCTTCAGCGTGTTCGGCGTGAAGGGCCGGCTCGACGGCATCGAGGCGCAACTCGACGAGATCCAGGCCGAGATCCGCGCGCTCGCGCTGCGCATGGTGGACGCGCCGCCACGCGAGAACCGGCGGAGCGCGACGGCCACTACGGTGGAGGACGACTGGGTCGACCCGCCGCCTGTGCCGTCGCGCCGGGACGACTACGTGCCGCCACGGGCGACCCCGCCGATCCCGCCGCCGGCGCACTGGCCCGACGCGCCGCCTCCTCCGCCGGCAGCAGCCGGGCGTGGCACGGCGCGGAGCGAGCCGCGGCTCGACTGGCCGCGCGGCGGAGGGCGGTAGGCGAGGCAGCACAGGCGCCCGCGGCCGGATCGGCGCCCCGGCGGGCGGGCGCCCGGGGCTGCACGCGCCCTCCGCGGAGGATCACTCCATCCGCGCGCCGGAGACCTCCACCATCTCGCGCCACAGCGCCCGCTCGCGCTCGATGCGCGCCCGTACGGCGTCCGGCGTGCTCGCAAGCAGCTTCGCGCCCATGGTGCGCGCGCGCTCAATGAGGGCGGGGCTGGAGTTGATGGCGGCGATCTCGCTCGCCAGGCGCTCGACGATCGGGGCCGGCGTGCCGTTGGGGAAGGCCCAGATGCTCCAGGAAACGGCGGTGAAGCCGGCCGGGCCGCCGGCTTCCTGCAGGGTCGGAACATCCGGCATGGTCGGCCAGCGCTCGGCGCTGGTGACCGCCAGTGCGCGCATGCGGCCCTCCTGGATCACCGGGACGTAGCTCGCCAGGTTGTCGAGGGCGAAATGGACGTCGCCCGAGAGCATGGCCGGAATGGTCTGCGCCGCGCCACGGAAGGGCACGTGCTCGCCGCGGACGCCGGCGCGCTGCAGGAACAGCGCGGCCGAGAGGTGGGGCGAGGTGCCGACGCCTGGCGAGCCGTAGCTCACCCCCTGCGGCCGCGTCTTCGCCCAGGCGATGAACTCGGCGATGGTGCGCGCCGGCACGTGCTGCGTCGGCACGACCGCGACATTGGGGAATTCCCAGACCTCGCTGACCCAGGCGAAGTCGCGCTCCGGGTTGAAGGGCAGGCTGCGGTAGAGATGCGGCGCGACCAGCGGCGCGATGAAGGGGATCGTGCCGATCGTCGTCCCGTCCGGCGCCGCCTTGGCGACCGCGTCGGCCCCGATGTTGCCGGCGGCGCCCGGGCGGTTCTCCACCACGACCGGCTGCCCGACGCGGGCGGAGAGCTGATCGGCCATGAGGCGCGTGAGCACGTCGAGCGAGCCGCCCGGCGGGAAGCCAACGATCACGCGCAGCGGCCGGTCGGGCCAGTTCCTGGCCTGCTGCGCGTGGGCGGAGCGGGTGAGCACGGCAGGCGCGGCCAGCGCCGGTACAGCCAGCAGGGTGCGGCGACGGAGCATTCTGTTTCCTCCCGGGACGTTTCTTCGCCGGCCAGTCTCTCCGGCTTGCGCCCGTGGGCGCAATTCCGATTCGCTGCTTCTGTCTATTTTTCAATATTTAACGGCGCGCGGGTGGGGGTGGCCCCGGGAGGTTCCGGGACCTGCCGGGACTCCCTGGTCACGGCAGGTCCCGAGTCCGGGGCGGCGCGAGCCGGCTGCCGCAGCGTGCCCGCGCCCGTCAGGGCCACTTCACCTCCGGTGGGAGGCTCATCAGGATCGCCTCGACATTGCCGCCGGTCTTCAGCCCGAACAGCGTGCCGCGGTCGTAGAGCAGGTTGAACTCGACGTAGCGGCCGCGGCGGACGAGCTGGTGCTCGCGCTCCTCCGCGGTCCAGGGCTCGTGCATGCGGCGCCGGACGATTGCGGGATAGGCGGCGAGGAAGGCCTCGCCCACGTCGCGCACGAAGGCGAAATCGGCCTCAATGCCATGGCCGGGAGTGCGGTCGCCGAGCCAGTCGAAGAAGATGCCGCCCGCGCCGCGCGGCTCGTTCCGGTGGGGGAGGAAGAAGTACTCGTCGCACCAGGCCTTGAAGCGCGGATAGTAGGTGGCGTCGTGGCGGTCGCAGGCCGCCTTCAGGGCGGCGTGGAACTCGGCCGCGTCGGCGACGCTCTCCGGCGCGTCCAGGCGCATCGGGGTGAGGTCGCCGCCGCCGCCGAACCAGGCGCGAGTGGTGGCGATGAAGCGCGTGTTCATGTGCGCCGCCGGCACGCGCGGGCTGCGCGGATGCGCGACCAGCGAGACCCCGGTGGCGAAGAAGCGCGGATCCTCCTCCGCGCCGGGGATCTGGCGGCGGAACTCCGAGGAGAACTCCCCATATACGGTCGAGACGTTGACGCCGAGCTTCTCGAACACGCGGCCGCCGCGCATGACGCTCATCACGCCGCCGCCGCCGCCGGGGCGGTCCCAGGCGGTGCGCACGAAGCGGCCGGCGGGGATGGCCGCAGGGCCGGAGTCGCCCTCGTCCTCGATCGCCTCGAAGGCGGCACAGAGACGGTCGCGCAGCGATTCGAACCAGATCCTGGCGCGCTCGGCCATCGGTGCTGCTGCCGTCGGAGGATCGGCGGCGGGAACGCGCGGTTCGGGGGCGGCAGCGGCGGTGTTCATGGCGTTTCGTAAGTCTCCTTGGGCCGTTCGGCCCGGGCGGTGGGCGGGGCGGCGGATTGCCACCCCCAGGAGGTGCCCTTATAAGCGCGCGCGGCGCGAGGGCGGCAGCGCAGGTCCTCGCGCGGCTCGATCGGCGCAGCGCGCATGGCGCGCGGCGCGGTCGATTGGAGGGATGGTTGGGCAGGCGGTCGGGTCCGGTGGCTAGGCGGGACTCGACCCTCGTTAGGGACGAGACGGAATGGCGGAGACGCTGGCGACCCACCCCGGGGCGCCTCTCGGGGCCGAGGCGGCGCACGGCGCCGAGCCGGAGCATGGCGGCGGCAAGCGGCGCGACTTCCTGAAGCTGGTCACCGGTGCCTTTGCTGTGGTCGGCACCGGCGCGATCGTCTGGCCCTTCATCAGCTCGATGAACCCCTCGCGCGACGTGCTCGCGCTCTCGACCACGGAGGTGGACCTCTCCCCGATCCAGGTCGGGCAGGCGGTGACCGTGGTCTGGCGGGGCAAGCCGGTCTTCGTGCGCCATCGCACACAGCAGGACATCGAGGCAGCACAGCAGGTGCCCGTCTCGGAGCTGCGCGATCCGCAGACCGACGCCCAGCGGGTGATCAAGCCCGAATGGCTGGTGATGATCGGCATCTGCACGCATCTCGGCTGCGTGCCGCTCGGCCAGAAGCCGACCGACCCGCACGGCGACTACGGCGGATGGTTCTGCCCCTGCCACGGCAGCCACTACGATACGTCGGGGCGGATCCGGAAGGGGCCGGCGCCGAAGAACTTGGTGGTGCCGCCCTACACCTTCACCTCCGACACTCAGATCCGCATCGGCTGAGGAGGGCTGCGATCCATGGCCAGCGGCCTGCACCAGAGCGATTTCAAGAACCCCGTCGTGCGCTGGATCGACGCGCGCCTGCCGGTGTTCACCATGATGGAGAAGGAGTACGGGACGTTCCCGACGCCCCGTAACTTCAACTACCTCTGGAATTTCGGCGCCCTCGCGATGGTCACCCTGCTGATCATGATCGCGACGGGCATCTTCCTGGCGATGAACTACACGCCGCACGTGAATCACGCCTTCGACTCGGTCGAGCGGATCATGCGCGACGTGAACTACGGCTGGCTGCTGCGCTACGTGCACGCCAACGGCGCCTCGATGTTCTTCATCGTGGTCTACGTGCACATCTGGCGCGGGCTGTACTACGGTTCCTACAAGGCGCCGCGCGAGCTGCTGTGGATGCTCGGCGTGGTGATCTTCCTGCTGATGATGGCGACCGCCTTCATGGGCTACGTGCTGCCCTGGGGGCAGATGAGCTTCTGGGGCGCCACCGTCATCACCAACCTGTTCAGCGCCATCCCGCTGGTCGGCGACTCGATCGTGACCTGGCTGTGGGGCGGATTCAGCGTGGACAATCCCACCCTCAACCGCTTCTTCAGCCTGCACTACCTGCTGCCCTTCGTGATCGTCGGCGTGGTGTTCCTGCACGTCGCCGCGCTGCACATCACGGGCTCGAACAACCCGCTCGGGATCGACCCGAAGGGGCCGCAGGACACCGTGCCCTTCCATCCCTACTACACGGTGAAGGACAGCGTCGGGCTGGTGGCCTACTTCGTGGTGTTCGCCGTCCTGGTGTTCTTCTTCCCGAACCTGCTCGGCCACCCGGACAACTACATCCCGGCCAACCCGCTGGTGACGCCCCCGCACATCGTGCCCGAGTGGTACTTCCTGCCCTATTACGCGATCCTGCGCGCGGTGCCGAACAAGCTCGGCGGCGTGGTGCTGATGTTCAGCTCGATCCTGATCCTGTTCGTGCTGCCCTGGCTCGACACGAGCCCGGTGCGCTCGATGCGGTTCCGCCCGATCGCCCGGATCGCGCTGCTCCTCTGGACGGTCGCCTTCTTCGTGCTGATGTGGTGCGGCAGCCAGCCGCCGGAGGGCATCGCCGTCGTGCTCGCGCGCATCGGCACCGCCTACTACTTCGCGTACTTCCTGGTGATCCTGCCGCTGCTCGGCTGGTTCGAGCGGCCGCTGCCGCTGCCGGAGAGCATCGCCCGTCCCGTTCTGCGCGGCGGCGGCCCCCTGCCCGCCGGCGCCACCAGCAAGCCGATGGAGAAGGCCTGATGTTCGGGTTCCGTTTTTCACTCCGCGGGGGGCGCTCGGCCCTGAGGGCCCTCGCCGTCGCTGGCGGCCTGCTCGCCGCCAGCCCGGCGCTGGCGGCGGAGGGGGAGATCGCCATCCCGAACGCCAATTTCTCCTTCCAGGGGCTGTTCGGCACCTTCGACCGGGCGGCCGTCCAGCGCGGCTTCCTGGTCTACAAGGATGTCTGCGCCGCCTGCCACTCCATGCAGCAGTTGTACTACCGCAACCTGCAGGAGATCGGCCTGTCCGAAGCTCAGGTCCGGGCGATCGCCGCCTCGGTGGAAGTGCAGGACGGCCCGAATGACGAGGGCCAGATGTTCGAGCGGCCGGGGCGCCCCTCCGACCGCTTCCGCCGCCCCTTCCCCAATGAGCAGGCGGCGCGGGCGGCCAACAACGGCGCCCTGCCGCCGGATCTCTCGGTCATCACCAAGGCGCGGGAGGGCGGCGCGAATTACATCTACGCCCTGCTCACCGGCTATTCCGATCCGCCGGAAGGCGTGACCCTGATGCCGGGGATGAGCTACAACAAGTACTTCCCGGGCCATCAGATCGCCATGGCCCCGCCCCTGAGCGGCGAGGGCCAGGTGGAATATACCGACGGCACCAAGGCCACGGTCGAGCAGATGGCGCATGACGTCGCCACCTTCCTCGCCTGGGCGTCGGAGCCGGAGATGGAGGTCCGCAAGGCGCTGGGCGTGCGGATGGTGCTCTTCCTGACCATCCTCGGCTGCCTCGCCTATGCGGTGAAGCGCAAGGTCTGGGCCGACCTCCACTGAGGAGGGCATCCCCGACATTCTGATGAAAAGGGCCGCCCTCGGGCGGCCCTTCTTCAATTCCGGCCTGGCCTCTCCAGGCCGCTCAGGGGTGGACCGGCGGCCCGGAAAGGCCGGGCGGCGGCAGCGCGGTCCCGCGCTCGATCCGGGAATCGGTGATGCGCGGCGGCGAGGCCGAGGCGCAGGCGGCGAGCAACAGGGCGGTCAGGAGGGCAGCCAAGGGGACGGGGCGCAGGGGCAAGCGGAATTCCTCCGTTCGGGTCCCGCCACCAGGCGGCACTCGCGGAATGATGCCATGGCGGCCCCGTCCCGGCCACGATTCGGCCCTCGCCCGGCCGCACCCTGCGATGCATGCCGCCCGTGCCACGCGCGAGGGCGATGACGCCTCCTGGCGATGTGTCTAGAACCCCACCGTCTTTCCCGTGACGGAGCCGCCCCCATGCCTGACATCATCGAACCCGTGATCGGCCTGATCGGCGGATCCGGCCTCTACGACATCGATGGGCTGGAGGAGCGGGAATGGCGCCGGGTGGAAACCCCCTGGGGCGAGCCCTCGGACGAGTTGCTCTTCGGCCGCCTCGCCGGGGTCCGCTGCGTCTTCCTGCCGCGCCATGGCCGTGGCCATCCGACCCCGCCCTCGGAGCTGAATTACCGCGCCAATATTGACGCGCTGAAGCGGTCCGGCGTCACGGAAATCATCTCCCTCTCCGCCGTCGGTTCCCTGCGGGAGGATCTGCCGCCGGGTCATTTCGTCATTGTGGATCAATTCATCGACCGCACCTTCGCCCGGCAGAAGAGCTTCTTCGGCACCGGCTGCGTCGCGCATGTCTCTGTGGCGCATCCGGTCTGCCCGCGACTCGGCGATGCGCTGGAGGCGGCGGCGCGCGGCCTCTCGCTGCCGGTCACCCGCGGCGGCACCTATCTCGTCATGGAAGGCCCGCAATTCAGCACCAGGGCGGAGAGCGAGCTCTACCGGCAGTGGGGCTGCAGCGTGATCGGCATGACCAACATGCCGGAAGCGAAACTCGCGCGGGAGGCGGAGCTTTGCTACGCCACCGTCGCCATGGTCACGGATTTCGACTGCTGGCACCCGGACCATGACCATGTGACGGTCGACCAGGTGGTGAAGGTCCTGCTCGGCAACGCCGAAAAGGCGCGGGCCCTGGTGAAGGCCGTGGTGCCGGCGCTGGGCGTCCGGCGCGGCCCCTGCCCTGCCGGCTGCGACCGCGCCCTGGACAATGCCATCATCACCGCCCCCGAAAAACGCGACCCTGCCCTGCTTGCGAAGCTGGACGCGGTGGCCGGCCGGGTGCTGGGGCACAACCTCATATAATTGCCCGCTGTGGCGCCCCTAACAGTGGCGCCCTGCCTGCTTTGCTACGGGGGGTTTCGGGCCCCCGGGGCGGCATTGTTCCGGTTGGCCCTGTGGCAACACAGGAAAGGGAGCAGCGAACCGGAATGAGAATTGTATTCACAAACACGGCATACGATGTTTTCTTGGCTCTCCTTCCCGTGAGCCTCCGTGAGTGAGCCCGGACATTGCCCGATACGATCCTCGACAACCACAGCTTCCCCTCCAGCCAACCCGTGGCCGAGCCCGGCACCAGCGGCGCCATCATGCTGTTCGGTGACGAGACCACCCCGCCACTCTGCCTCTGGCTGGTCATCGAGCGGCAAGAGATCGCGGCGCTGGAAGCGGCGCTGCTGGAGCATCTGCGCTCCCCCTTCTTCCCCGCCCGGGTGGGGGAGCGCGCCATGCGCCCCGGCGACGATGCCGGGCTGCTGGATTTCGCCGCGAACTTCGCGCCCATCGCGCACCGATTCGCCCAGGGCCCCGACCTGGTGCTGGCCGCGACCCGCATCGTCGCCGAGCGCGGCGGGCCGCTCTGCCGCCAAGCCGCCCTGGCCTGCATCGAGGCCCTGCAGCACCGCCTGCATGCGGAAGCCCGCAGCCTGGCCAATGCCACCGCAGCGTCGGCCCGGCTGCGCCGCTTCGTGCTGGCCGCCCGGCTGGCGGCGGATCTCTGGCTGCGCTTCGTCCCGAGCGGGGATAGCGGCCGGCCCCTGTCCTTCCGCATCGCGGACATGCTCGACCGACCCGAACCAACGGTTGCCCCCGCCGCGCCGTCCGCACCGGCCGCGGCCCGGCCGCAGCCTGCGGATGGCCCGGCCGTGACCGTGCTGCAGCCCTTCGAGCCGCCGAATGACCGGCCGGAATGGCAGCACTACCAGCCGCTCGCCGCGCCGATGCCGCTGCGGCGGGTGCCGCGCGATGCCGGGAAGCGCCTCATCGCCCTGGCCGAGGCCGCGCCCGCCTTCGCCGCGCCGATCGCCGAGATCCGGCGCACCCTGGCCCTGGCCGCGCATGCCGGCCGCCCCTCCCCGCGACTGCGGCCGATCCTGCTGGTCGGCGCCCCGGGCGTGGGCAAGACTTGGTTCGCCCGGCGGCTGGCGCAGGCACTGGACCTGCCCTTCTCCAGCCTCAACCTGGGCGGCGCCACTGACAATCGCTGCCTGCAGGGCACTGCCCGCGGCTGGAGCGCGGCGACCCCGGCCTGGCCGATCGCCGAGATGGCCCGGCTTTCCGCCCCGAACCCGGTCTTCTTCCTCGACGAGGTCGAGAAGGCTGGCGGCCAGCGGGAGAGCAATGGCCGCGTCCATGACACCCTGCTGGCGATGATCGAGCCGGAGAGCGCCTCCGCCTGGTTCGACGAATGCCTGCGGACGACCGCCGATCTGCGGCATGTGCTGTGGATCATGGCGGCCAACGAGACGCGCGGCATCCCGGCGCCGCTGCTCTCCCGCATCTCGGTCCACCAGATCGAGCCGCCGCCGGCCAGCGCCTTCCCCTCCGTCATGCAGGGGCTGCTCGGGGGCATCGCCGCCGATATGGGCTGCACCGCGGACGACCTGCCGCGGCTGGAGCCGGAGACGCAGGACGCGCTGCGCCGCAGCTTCGCCCGGCACCGCAACCTGCGCCGGCTGCGCGCCTCGCTGGAGGAGTGCCTCGGCGTGGCGGCGGAGGCGGCGCTGGCCGAGGCGCACTGAGGACCCCCCTCCCCTCCCCGGCCCGCGGGGAGGGGCCAAGGATCGCCGCTGCCCGGCTCCGGGCGGCGGGCGCCAGCGGGCGGTCCAGCCTGCATCGAAGCCCAGGACCAGGTCATTCGGGCAGCGGCGCTGCACCAGATGGTCGTACAGGAAGGCCAGGGCGCCATCCGGCGTGATCCGCTCCGGCGGGACCGTGTCGCGGATGGCATGGACCACCGGAAAGCGGGCCAGCCAGTCCTCCAGCACCTCCCGCGGGTTCCGGTTGCGGTTGCACAGGATGGTCCAGGCGTTGAACTCGACGATGGGGATCGGCCGGTAGCGGGCGATCGCCGCGCCGCCGACTCAATGGTAATGCGGTCCCCCAGGCCGTTTGCCGCCACATTCTGCCTCAGGGCGCATAGGCTGCGGGGCGAGGGCTCCGCCGCGATCACCCGGCCCAGCGGCAGCAGCGCCGCCGCGACCGAGTGCAGGGCCCGCACGCCCTTCGCGTGCCGGGACACATCCTGGAAGCTGTCCTCCGGGTCGCTGGTCAGTGCGTAGCGGCGCCCGGCGATCGCAACCCTGCGGGTCGTTCCGCTCTGCGATTCCGGCATCCCGCCGTCAGAGACGGCCCATCAGGGCCAGGATGACTATGACGATGAGGATGAGGCCGAGAAGGCCGGACGGGAAATAGCCCCAGCCGGCGCTGTAGGGCCATGTCGGCAGCACCGCCAGTAGGACGATGAGCAGGATGACGATCCAGATAATGGACATGGGGTTCCCTCTCGGCACCATGCCGATTCGGGCAGGGAACGTGACCGGGCTGCTCCGGTTCCGGACTGCCGCGCCGGCACAGGGGTGCGGCAGCCGGCCGGTCAGCGGAGGAATTCGGGGGAGATCAGCCCCGGCAGGAACAGCACGATGGAGGGGAAGAGGATGACCAGCGCCAGCACCCCCAGCATCGGCAGCAGCATAATGCAGGTGTCCTTCAGCGCGTCGCCGATCCGTATCCCGGCCACCGAGCAGGCGATCATCAGGCACAGCCCGTAGGGCGGCGTCACCAGCCCGAAGGCCAGGGAGATGATGCCGATCATGGCGAAATGCACCGGGTCGATCCCCACCCCGATGGCAAGCGGCTGCAGGATGGAGCCGACGATGATGATGGCCGGGATGGCATCCAGGAAGCAGCCCACTACCAGGAAGACGCTGGCGATGAAGAAGCCGGCGCCGACCGGCCCCATGCCCCAGCCCTGCACGCTGGCCAGCAACGCTTTCGGGATCTCGTAATAGGCGAGCAGCCAGCCGAAGCAGCTCGCCGTGCCGACGCAGAACAGGGCGACGCCGGCCAGCCGCCCGGTATCGCCCAGCGCATTCACCAGCCCCTTCCAGTCCATCTCCCGGTAGACGAGGAGGGAGAGGAAGCCGGCATAGAGCACGGCGATGCAGGCGCTCTCGGTGGCAGTGAACCAGCCGAAGATCTTGCCGCCGACGATGATCATCGGCGTGGTCAGGGCGGGGACGGAGACGAGAAAGCTGCGCACCACCTGCCCCAGGGTCGCGCGGCGGTAAGTGGGATAGCCGCGCAGCTTCGCATAGGCATGGACGGTCGCCATCTGTACCAGGCCGATCAGCAGGCCGGGGACGATGCCCGCCAGGAACAGGGCGCCGATGGAGACGGTCAGCACCCCGCCCCAGACGATCATCAGGATGGAGGGCGGAATGATGACCGCCAGCACCGCGGAGACGGCGGTGATGGCGACGCTGAAGCTGTCGTCATAGCCCTCCTTCCGCTGCGCCTCGATGAAGATCTTGGACTGGGAGGCGGCGTCGGCGGTGCTGCTGCCGGAAATGCCGGCGAAGAAGAAGGACAGCACGACGTTGATCTGCGCCAGCCCTCCGGGGAAATGCCCGACCAGGGCACGGGAGAAGGTCACCAGCCGGTCGGTGATGCCGCCTATGTTCATCAGGTTGGCGGTCAGCAGAAAGAAGGGCACCGCCAGCAGGATGAAGCTGTTATAGGCGTTGAAGGTCTCCTGCGCGAGCATCATGGGCGAGAGTCGCGGCTCGATCAGCAGGATCGGCAGGCAGGCGAGGCCGAGCGAGACCGCTACCGGCACGCGCAGCACCAGCAGCAGGAAGAAGATGCCGAACAGAATGGCCGCGGCGGTGCCGGGCGCCAGGACATTGCCGCCCATCACACCGGCTCTCCCCGCAGCACCGCAATGGCCCGGGCCATGCGCTCGGCCTGGAACAGGATCCAGACCAGGCCCGCCACCGGCCAGACGATGTGGATCATCCAGAGCGGCAGCTCGGCCAGTTCGCTGATCCGGTAGAAGGCGAATTCGGTGAACTCCCAGCCCCACCAGAGAAAGACGAAGGCGAAGACCAGCACGAAGCTGCCGGCGAAGAGCTCCACCTTCGCCTCCCCGCGCGGGGTGAGGCGCGGGAAGACATCCACGACGAAATGCGTGCCCTCCCGCACCGCCAGCATGGCGCCGAGCATGATGGAGTAGATCAGGCAGAAGCGCGCCAGCTCCTCGGTCCAGATGTAGGAGGGGATGAGGGAGGTGTAGCGGGAGAAGATCTGCAGGCTGACCGGGATGACCAGCACGCCGACACTGAGAATCAGCAGCAGGGCGATGCAACGCGCGAGACCATCGTTCACCCGGCGCAGCAGGCCGAGCGCACCCTTCGGTGGCTGAACCATGGGCACTCCTGATGGAAGCGGGATGCGGGGCGCGGCGCGCCACCCCCGCCGGTTGCGGGTTCAGGCCGAAAGGGCGTTGATCTTCTGCAGGATGGGATCGGCGCCGATCTCCTTCGCGTAGGCCTGCATGACCGGGTCCACCAGGCGCTTCATCTCGGCGCGCTCGGTGAACTCGACGCGTTGCAGCTTGCCGGCCTTCTCCAGCGCCTCCAGCTTCGCCGCATCCTCGCTGGATTCGATCTGCCGGCCGAAGGTGCCCGCCTCCTTGCCGGCGCGGCGGATGGCCGCCTGGAGATCGCCTGGCAGCCGCGCGAAACTGGCCGAGGAGAAGCAGAGCGGCCGGATGGTGATGGCGTGCTGGGTCATGGCCAGCTGCGGCGCCACTTCGAAGAAGCGCATCTGCTCGACACCGGCGGCCTCGTTCTCGCCGGCCTCGATGACGTTGTTCTGGATGGCGTTGTAGATCTCGTTATAGGCGATGACGGTCGGCGACATGCCGGCGGCGGTGAAGGCACGGCTCCAGATCGGGGCGCCCTGCACCCGGATCTTCAGCCCGCGCAGATCGGCCAGGTCGCGCAACGGCCTGGTCGCGAAGATGTTGCGCACCCCGCCGCCGCCATAGCCGATCAGCATCACCCGCGCGCGCTTCTCGATCTCGTCGGCCACCGGCTTGAACAGGTCCTGGTCCAGTACCTGGTTCCAGTGGTTCATGCTGTGGAAGATGAAGGGCGCATCGATGAAGGGCGCGGCGCGGGAGAAGGTGGACATGTGCGCCGGGGAAACGATGGCATAGTCCACCGCCCTGCCCTGGGCCATATACTCGAAATACTGCTTCTCCAGGCCGAGGCTGCTGTTCTTGTGCAGCACGAAATTGATCGGCTTGCCATAATACTGCTTCACCAGTTCCTCGAAGCGCACCATCGCCCGGGTGAAGGCGTGGTCGTCATTGAACTGGGAGGCCCCATTCAGGGTGATGGCGCCCTGCGCCCGCACCGGGATGGAGAGAATGGCCGGCGCGGCCAGCGCGCCGCCCAGCAGGGTCCTGCGGTACATGGTCTCTCCTTGGACGTTCCTGGCCGGCTGTTGCCGCCGGCTCCAGGGAAAGACTACTCGCAGACCGCAGCGGGAGGGAATCGGATGGTTATTCCGGCCCCCTCCCCGGCAGGTCAGGCCAGATACCTGCCGAAGAAGGCCAGGGTCCGCTCCTGCGCCAGTTCGGCGTCCTCGGGCTTGTAGCTGCTGCGCTCCTCGCAGCCGAAGCCGTGGCCGGCACCCTGGTAGATGAAGATCTCCACCTCCGGCCGGGCGGCGCGGATCGCCTCGACATCGGAGAGCGGGATGGAGGCGTCCTTCTCACCGAAATGCAGCTGCACCGGGCAGTTGGGCTTATCGTCCTTCGCCGCGGCAATACCGCCGCCATACCAACCGACCGCGGCATCGAAGGCGCTGGTCCGGGTCGCGCCATGCCAGGCGACGGTGCCACCCCAGCAATAGCCGACGATGCCGCGTTTCGCCGCCTTCGGCAGGGCCGCGGCGGCGGCCAGGATGTCCAGCACCGTCTTGCCGGGATCAATGGTGCCGCGCAGGTCGCGGCCGCGGGCGACATCGGCCTGCTCATAGCCGAGTTCTACCCCGCGCTGCGTCCGGTCGAACAAGGCCGGGCAGATCACGGCATAGCCCTGCTTCGCGAAATCATCGCAGATCCGGCGCATGTGCCGGTTCACGCCGAAGATCTCCTGCACCACGACCAGGGCGCGCTTCGCATCCTGCGGTCCGGCGGCATAGGAGACCTCTGCGAAACGCGGGTTGATGGCTTCGATTGCCGCGAAAGGCGTTGCGGAGCGCCGGTTTGCCTTTGTTG
>CALGVL010000329.1 GCA_937930165.1 uncultured Acetobacteraceae bacterium | reverse complement strand
CCGCACATTACGCTTCCGATGCGCATAGCCTGCCCCGCCTGCGGTGCCACCTACGAGGTTCCCGATCACCTCATCGGGGCCGGTCGCCGGCTGCGCTGCGCGAAATGCAGGCATGAATGGCCGGTGCATCCCCCGAAGACGGCGGGGAGGGAGGAGGCCGCGCCCGTGCCGCCCGCCCCGCCGGCGGCCGCTCCCCCGCCCGCGCCGGCACGGGACCTGCCCCCGCCGAATCCCGCGCTGCGGCGGGCGCCACAGGTAATCGAGCCGCCCCTGCCGCACTTCGGCGATTCCGCCCCACAGCAGCGGAGGCTCGCGCTGCCGCTGGCCTGGATCGCCTCGGTTCTGGCCCTGCTGCTGCTGGCGGCGGCGGTGCTGGTGTTTCGCGCCGAGATCGCTTCCGCCTGGCCGCCAGCGGTGCGGTTCTATGCGGCGCTTGGCCTGGATGCCGGCCGGTAGGGCTCGGCATCCGCCTTCAGCACCTCGCCCGCCAGATAGAGACTGCCGCAGATCAGCACGCGTGCCGGCGCGCCGCCGCGCGGAAGCTGCGCCAGCGCCCCCGCCACGGTGGGGCCCGGCCGCGCCAGGCCGCCGCTGGCAGCAATGATGTCCTGCACCGGCGCCGCCAGGTGCTGGCCCGGCTCCGCCACCGCCCAGACCGTATCGGCATGCGGCAGCAGCGGCCGCAGGAATTCGGCCGGCGCCTTGCTGCTCTTCATGCCGACGACGAGATGCAGCGGGCGGTCGTGCCACAGCGCCAATTGCTGCGCCAGCGCTGCGCCGCCGCCGGCATTGTGGCCGCCATCCAGCCAGAGTTCCCAGCCCGCGGGCAGCGAGTCCGTCAGCCGGCCCTGCAGGCGCTGCAGCCGCGCCGGCCATTCGGCGCGGGCAACGCCTTGCGCGATGGCGGCGTCGGTCAGCCAGTCCGGGTTCCAGGCACGCAGCGCGGCAATGGCGATGCCGGCATTATCCGCCTGGTGCGGCCCAAGCAGGCCGGGCGGCGGCAGGTCCAGCGCGCCGCGCGCATCGGCATAGTGCAGGCCTGAGGCGGTCCACTCAATGCTCCAGTCGCGGCCGCGGGCGAGGAGCGGCGCGCCGATCTCCGCCGCATGGCCCGCCAGCACTGCGAGGACCGCCGGGTCCTGCGCGCCGGTGGCGCAGGGCACGCCGGGCTTCAGGATGCCGGCCTTCTCGGCGGCGATCCGCTCCAGCCGGTCACCGAGGAACTCCATATGGTCCATGGAGATCGAGGTGATGGCCGTCGCCGCCGGATGGTCGATCACATTGGTGGCGTCGAAGCGGCCGCCGAGGCCGGTCTCCAGCAGCAGCAGATCGGCCGGCACGCGGCTGAAGAGCAGGAAGGCAACGGCGGTGGTGATCTCGAAGACCGTAATGGGCTCGCCGGCATTCCGCCCTTCCACCTCCTCCAGCGCCGCGGCCAGGACCTCCTCCTCCACCAGCCGGCCGGCGAGGCGGATGCGCTCATGGAAGCGCACCAGATGCGGGGAGGTGTAGACATGCACCCGCAGCCCGGCGGCTTCGGCAATGGCGCGCAGGAAGGCGCAGGTGGAGCCCTTGCCGTTGGTGCCGGCCACATGCAGCACGGGCGGCAGCGCCCGCTCCGGATGGCCCAGCACCGCCAGCGCCCGGCGCATCCGGTCCAGGCTGAGGTCGATCAGCTTCGGATGCAGCGCGTGCAGGCGGTCGATGATGGCTTCGCTGCGCGCTGTTCGCGCGGCGATGGCTTCGGAGCGGCTCACTCGGCGGGCGTGACCTTCTCGGCTTCGGGGGCGGCCAGGGCCGGCAGCGCCTCGGAGACCGGCTCCGGCGCCGGCTCGGGCGCGTATTCCGGCACGCGCAGCAGGGCGATCAGCCGGGCCAGGGTGGCGCGCATCTCGGTGCGCTTCACCACCATGTCCAGGATGCCGTGCTCCAGCAGGTATTCGGCGCGCTGGAAGCCTTCCGGCAGCTTCTCCCGCACCGTCTGCTCGATGACGCGGGCGCCGGCGAAGCCGATCAGCGCGCCGGGTTCGGCAATCTGGATGTCGCCCAGCATGGCGAAGCTGGCGGTGACGCCGCCCGTGGTTGGATCGGCCAGCACCACGATGAAGGGCAGGCCGGCCTCCTTCACCATGCGGGTGGCGATGACGGTGCGCGGCATCTGCATCAGCGAGATGGCGCCTTCCTGCATCCGCGCGCCGCCGGAGGCGGTGAAGACGATCAGGGGGCTGTCCTGCAGCACGGCGAGCCGCGCGGCGGTGACCAGCGCCTCCCCCACCCCGGCGCCCATGGAGCCGCCGAGGAAGCTGAACTCGAAGGCGGCGGCGACGACGCGCTGGCCCTCGATGGCGCCATGCGCCACCACCACCGCATCCTCCTGGCCCGACCGGGTCTGGGCGTCCTTCAGCCTGTCGCTGTAGCGGCGCTGGTCACGGAAGCGGAGCGGATCGGCCGGGGCCTTGGGCAGCTCGATCCGCTGCCAGTCGGGATCCAGCGTGTAGTCCAGCCGCTGCTTGGCGCCGATGCGCATGTGATGGCCGCAATGCGGGCAGACATGCAGCGACCGTTCCAGATCGCGGTGGAAGATCATCTGCTCGCAGGAGGGGCATTTGTGCCAGAGATTCTCCGGCACGTCGCGCGCCCCGCCGAACAGCGTCTTGATCTTGGGCAGCGCCCATTCGCTGATCCAGTTGGCCACGGCGTCCTCGTCCCTCAGGCCACCTGCCGGGCGGCGCGCACCGCTTCCGCCAGGGACCGCACCTGATCCAGGACGCGCCGCACCGTATCGGGGCGGGCGCGGCCTTGCTCGTCCAGGCTGGCGGCGAGCGTGTCCACCAGCGCCGTCCCCACCACCGCGCCATCGGCAATGCGCGAGGCTTCCGCCGCCTGCTGCGGCGTGCGGATGCCGAAGCCGATGGCGAGCGGCAGTTCCGTATGGCGGCGGAGGCGCGGGATCGCGGCGGCAAGCTGCTCCGTGGTGGCGCTGCGCGTGCCGGTGATGCCGGTGATGGAGACGTAGTAGATGAAGCCGCTGGTCGCCGCGAGGACACGCGGCAGCCGCTGCTCATCCGTGGTCGGCGCCACCAGGCGGATCAGGTCCAGCCCCGCCGCCTTGGCCTGGGGCTCGATCTCATCCGCTTCCTCGGGCGGGACATCCACGATGATGAGCCCGTCCACGCCGGAAGCGGCGGCATCGGTGCAGAAACGGTCCACGCCATAGGACAGGATGGGGTTGAAATAGCCCATCAGCACGACCGGCGTCGTCGCATCCTCGGACCGGAAGTCGCGCACCATGGCGAGCACGCCGGCGAGCGTCGCGCCCGCCTTCAGCGCCCGCTGCGCCGCGCGCTGGATGGCGGGGCCGTCCGCCATCGGGTCGGTGAAGGGCACGCCGATCTCGATGACATCCGCGCCCGCGCCCGGCAGCCCGCGCAGGATGGCGAGGGAGGTGGCCGGGTCGGGATCATAGGCCTGCAGATAGGTGACCAGCGCCCCCCGCCCCTCGCGCTTCAGCGCGGCGAAGCGATCCGCGATGCGGCTCATATCTCCACCCCCAGATGGCGGGCGACGGTGAAGATGTCCTTGTCGCCGCGGCCGCTGAGATTCAGCACGATGATCCGGTCCTTCGCCATGGTCGGCGCCAGCTTGATGACCTGCGCCAGCCCATGCGCGGATTCCAGCGCCGGGATGATGCCCTCCAGCCGCGAGCAGAGCTGGAAGGCATCCAGCGCCTCGGTATCCGTGGCGGTGACGTAGTTCACCCGGCCGATCTCGTGCAGCCAGGCATGCTCCGGCCCGATGCCGGGATAGTCCAGGCCGGCGCTGATCGAATGCGCCTCCCGGATCTGGCCGTGCGCGTCCTGCAGCAGATAGGTGCGGTTGCCGTGCAACACGCCAGGCCGGCCGCGATTGAGCGAAGCCGCATGCTCCTCGGTATCCAGGCCGCGGCCCGCCGCCTCCACGCCATACATCGCGACGGAGGCGTCATCGAGGAAGGGATGGAACAGCCCCATGGCAGAGGAGCCGCCGCCCACCGCGCAGACCAGCGCATCCGGCAGGCGGCCTTCGGCGGCCAGGATCTGCTCCCGCACCTCCTCGCCGATCACGCACTGGAAGTCGCGGACCATGACCGGGTAGGGATGCGGGCCGGCGACGGTGCCGATGCAGTAGTAGGTGTCGGCGACATTGGCGACCCAGTCGCGCAGCGCCTCGTTCATCGCATCCTTCAGCGTGCCGGCGCCGGAGGTCACGGGCCGCACCTCGGCGCCCAGCAGCTTCATGCGGAAGACATTGGGCTGCTGCCGCTCCACATCGGTGGCGCCCATATAGACCACGCATTGCAGGCCAAACAGCGCGCAGGCGGTGGCCGTGGCGACGCCATGCTGGCCGGCGCCGGTTTCGGCGATGATGCGCTTGCGGCCCATGCGGCGGGCCAGCAGGATCTGCGCCAGGACGGCGTTGATCTTGTGCGCGCCGGTGTGGTTCAGCTCCTCGCGCTTGAAATAGACCTTGGCGCCGCCGAGATGGTCGGTCAGGCGCTGCGCGAGCCAGAGCGGGCTGGGGCGGCCGACATAGTCCTTCAGCAGGCGCTGCCATTCCGCCTTGAAGGCGGGATCGCGCTTCGCCGCGTCATAGGCGCGCTCGACCTCCAGGATCAGCGGCATCAGGGTCTCGGCCACGAAGCGGCCACCGAAGGGGCCGAAGCGGCCGCGGCTGTCGGGACCCTGGCGGAAGGAGTTTGGCAGAGGCTGGTTCACGGCATTCCCCATGGACCGCCCCCTCATAGCGCCGCGGCGCCGGGGGCGAAAGCGCCGCGACTGGCAGCGTCCCGCGGCCGGCCCGCCCTGCGCCCCAGCCTGCCGGATTGCGCCAAAGCCGCGATTAACGATCTGTGGTTGCGGCACCGCCCCTGCTAGAATGAAGCTGCACCGGCATCCAGGGCCAGAATCCGGCGATGGATCCCGTGCCCCGCTTGGATCGGCTCATGTCCCTGGATGTCCAAACCCTGCTCATCGTGGGCAGCTTCGTCGGTGCCATGCCGGGCCTCCTTCTGCCGATCGTCTGGCTGCAGGAGCGCAGCGCCACCTGCCTGCTGACCTGGGGCTTCGGCCATGTCATCGGTGCCGTCGGGCTGCTGATTGCGCTGCTGCGGCCGGCGGTCCCCGCATGGCTCGCGATCCAGTTCGGCAATGCCTTGATCCTGTTCTACTACGCGACGCTCTGGGGGGCGGCGCGGCAGTTCGAGGGACGCCGCCTGCTGCCGCTGGGCATGGCCGCCGGCCCGGCCCTGTGGCTGGCCGCCTGCCAGATCCCGGCCTTCTATGACTCACTGGCAGCCCGGGTCATGCTGGCCTCGGCCGGCTCGGGCGTGTTCTCCCTGGCCGCGGCCTTCGAATTCTGGCGCGGCCGGCAGGAAAGGCTGCCCTCGCGCTGGTTCCTGATCGGCCTGCTGACGCTGCTCGGCCTCAACTATGGCGGGCGGCTCCTTTTCGCGCAGTTCCTGCCATTCCCGGCCGGCACCGGGACGCCGAGCGGCACCTGGTTCGCCCTGGCCAGCTTCGCGACCATCCTCCTCACCATCACCAGCTCCTTCCTGCTGCTGAACCTGGTGAAGGAACGCTCCGCGCTCCGGCATCAGGAGGTGGCCCGGATCGACCCACTGACCGGGGTGCCGAATCGCCGCGGCTTCATCGAGGCGGCGACCCGCCACCTGACGCCGAGGCGAAACCGGGCGTCGGCGGCGGTGCTGCTGCTGATGGATCTGGACCATTTCAAGCAGATCAACGACCGTTTCGGCCATACGGTCGGGGACAAGGTGCTGCGGCTGTTCGGCACCGTCGCCCAGGCGGAGCTGGCGCCGGGCGACCTCTTCGGCCGCCTGGGCGGCGAGGAATTCGCCGCCCTGCTGCCGGGACGCGACCTGGCGGAGGCAAGGGTGGTGGCGGACCGGATCCGCGACGCCTTCGCCCTGGCCGGGGCGACGGTGGCGGGCTGCCAGGTGGGTGCCCGGGTCAGCATCGGCATGGCGGCCCAGAACGGCACCGCCCGCCGGCTGGAGGATCTGTTGCAGGAGGCGGATGCGGCGCTCTACCGCGCCAAGGCCAATGGCCGCGACCGGGTGGAATTGCCGGGCGGAGCCCTGCCGCAACCGACCTGACCGCACTCCGGTCAGCGAGCCGCCTCAGCCGGCCCCGGCGGCCCTGGCGGCGGCGATGAAGGCGGCGATCCGGGCGGGATCCTTCACCCCCCTGGCCCGCTCGACGCCGGAAGATACATCCACCCCCGGCGCGCCGCTCCGGTGCAGGGCTTCCCCCACATTCTCCGGGGTCAGGCCACCGGCCAGGAGCCAGGGGCGCGGGATGGCGCGGCCCACGGTCAGCGACCAGTCGAAGGCGCTGGCATTGCCGCCCGGCAATTCCGCCCCTACGGGCGGCTTGGCATCCAGCAGGAAGCGATCCACCGCCGGGGCGTAGTCGGCCAGCACCTCCAGATCGGCAGGCGCGGCGATGCCGAGCGCCTTCATCACCGGCAGGCCGAAGCGGGCACGGATAGCAGCGCAGCGGGCCGGGTCCTCCGCCCCGTGCAACTGGATCAGGTCGAGCGGCAGGGCGGCCAGCACCGCGGCGATGGCCTCATCCGCCGGGTTCACGAACAGCCCGACCCGCAGCGGCCCGCCCTGCCGCCGGGCGGAAAGCGCGGCGGCCTGGTCCGGCGTCACGGCGCGCGGCGAGGGCGGGTAGAAGACGAAGCCGAGCATGTCGGCCCCGGCCGCCACGGCGGCATCGAATGCCGCCGCGTCATTCACCCCGCAGATCTTGATGAACGTCACGCCGGCAGGCTCTCCGCGATGGCCGCCGCCGCGGCGGCCGGATCGGCGGCGCCGGTGATGGGGCGGCCGACCACGATCCAGTCGGCGCCCGCCGCCACCGCCTCGGCCGGGGTGGCAGTGCGGGCCTGGTCGCCGGCGGCGCTGCCGGCCGGGCGCACCCCCGGCACCACCAGCAGCGGCGCGGCGCCGAGCGCATCGCGGATCCGCGCCACCTCCTGCGGCGAGCAGACCAGCCCATCCGCCCCCGCCTGCATCGCCAGCCGCGCCAGGCGCAGCACCTGCTGCACCGGGCCGCCGGAGACGCCGGTTTCGGCCAGGGTGGCGGCATCCAGGCTGGTCAGCACGGTGACGGCGAGCAGGATCGGTCGCGCCTCACCCGCCGCTTCCGCCGCCTGCCGCGCCGCCGTGATCATGGCCGGGCCACCCGATGCGTGCAGGGTCAGCATGGCGGGGCGCAGCGGCAGCAGGCTGCGCACCGCGCCGGCCACCGTGTTCGGGATGTCGTGCAGCTTGAGGTCGAGGAAGACCGGCGCCTGCGTCGCGATCCGCCGCACCGCCTCCGGCCCCACGGCGCTGAACAGCTCCAGCCCCACCTTCAGCAGGCCGCAGCGCGGCGCCAGCGCCGAAGCGAGCGCCTCGGCGCGGGGCAGCTCGGCGGTGTCCAGCGCCGCGATCAGCCGCGCGGCAGCGGCATTCGGCCGGGCGAGCATGCGGTCAGGCAGCGGGGCGCTGCAGCCGGAGCAGGTTGCCGCTGCCGGGCGCCGGCGGGACCGGGCCGACCGCCTTCGCCTCGCGGGAGCGGTACTCGGCAAGCTCAGCCTCCAGCAGCCGCGCCGCCTCCTCCAGCTTGCGGGCGCGGCGGCGGTGCGGCAGCGAGGCTGCCCAGGCGATCCCGGCGCCGAAGAGGAAGGCCAGGGCGGCGAAGATCAGCACGGCGACCGAAAGCGGCACCACCCAGGCCAGGTCGAAGGGCCAGAGGCGCAGCGCCACCTCCTCCCGGTTCGAGAGGCCGAAGAGGATCAGGACCACCAGCAGAGGCAGCAGCAGGATCCAGCGAAGCACGCCCATTCTTTCCTCCTGTCCGCCTCAGCCCACCGTGGCCGCCGAGCGCTGGGCGCGCAGCGGCGCCTGAGGGTGGCCGCCATTCACCCGCTCCCGCAGCTCCTTGCCCGGCTTGAAATAGGGCACGGCCTTGCCGGCCACCTGCACCGTGGCGCCGGTGCGAGGGTTGCGGCCGGTGCGTGGCTCCCGCCGCTTGGCGGAGAAGGCGCCGAAGCCGCGCAGCTCCACCCGGTCCCCACGCGCCAGGGCGGCGGTGATCTCCTCGAAGATGGTGGCCACGATCAGCTCGATGTCGGGCTGCCGCAGATGCGGGTTCTCCGCAGCCAGTTGCGCGATCAGCTCGCTCCTCGTCATCGCCGGCGATCCCTGGAATTCAGCCGCGAAGCTGCCAGAGCGGGCGGATGCCGTCAACGCCAAGCCATTCTGAAACAAGGCTTTTCACCAGCCCATCGAAGACGGAGCGGAGCAGCCGCTCCGGCACGCTGCGGGTGGAGATGTCGCGCACCGGCAAGTCCTCGGAGACGTGCTTCTCGGCCGCCAGCCAGGCCCTCGCCTCGCGCTCGCCGCCGATGGCGTCCACCAGCCCCGCCGCCAGCGCCTGCCGGCCGGTGAGGACACGGCCATCCGCCACCGCCCGCACCTGTGCCTCCGGCAGGCCGCGCGACGTGACGACCCTGGCGACGAACTGGTCGTACATGTCGGTGACGACGCGCGACAGCGCCTCCCGCCCCTCGGGCGAGAGGGGACGGAAGGGGCTCGGCTGGTCCTTCAGCGGGCCGGAGGCGATGGTCTCCGACCGCACCCCGATTTGCGCCAGGAGCTGCGAGGCATCGAAGGATTGCAGCAGCACGCCGATGGAGCCGGTGACGGTGGATTCCCGCGCGAAGATCCGCTCCGCCCCGAGCGCCGCCATGTAGCCGGCCGAGGCGGCGGTGCCGCGCATCACCGCGACCACCGGCTTCTCCGCCCGCAGCCGGCTGAGCGCGGCGTAGAGGGCTTCCCCGCCCCCTGCGCTGCCGCCGGGGCTGTCGATCGCCACGATCAGGGCACGGGTGGCGCTGTCCTTGGCGAGCTTGTCGATCGCCTCGATCACCTTGTGATCATCGCTGATGAAGCCCTCCACCGTCAGGCGGGCGACATGGCCGGCACTGAGCAGCGGCGCGTGCTCCGTCCGCCCGACCAGCAGGAGGATGCCCGCCGCCGCCAGCAGGACGGCGAGGGCGCGCCAGAGGGAAAGGCGCCGCTTCAGGCGCCGGCGGTCAATCAGCAGATCGGTTTCGAGACCCATGGTCGCTCCGGGTGGTGCCGGGAATTCGGGCAGAAAAAAGGGGCGGAGTCCACCGACCCCACCCCTCCTGGTTCAAGGGAACCGCCGCCCCGGATCCCGGCGCGGCGGCTGCCTTCCTTACTCCTCGCCGGCCATCTCCCGGCGGCGGCGGATCGCCGCGCCGAGGATGTCGCCGAGCGAGGCGCCGGAGTCGGTGGAGCCGTACTCCTTCATCGCCTCCCGCTCCTCGTCCACCTCCTTGCCCTTGATGGTGAGGGTCAGGCGGCGGGCAGCGCGGTCGATCGCGGTGACCTTGGCGTCCACCTTCTCGCCCACGGCGAAGCGGTCGGGGCGCTGGTCGGCGCGATCCTTGGCGAGCTCGGCGCGGCGGATGAAGCCGGTGAGCACGTCATCGACCTTCACCTCGATGCCGTTGCTCTCGATCTTGCTGACCACGCAGGTGACGATGTCGCCCTTGTGGATGCGATCGAGCACCTCGGCCGCCGGGTCGGCCTGGAGCTGCTTGATGCCGAGAGAGATGCGCTCCTTCTCGACATCCACGTCCAGCACCTTGGCCTTGACGATGTCGCCCTTGCGGTAGCGCTGGATGGCGACCTCGCCCGGCTCGTCCCAGGACAGGTCGGACATGTGCACCATGCCGTCGAGGTCCGGGCCGACGCCGACGAACAGGCCGAACTCGGTGATGTTGCGGATCTCGCCCTCGATCACGCTGCCCGGCGGGTGCGCCTCGAGGAACAGCTCCCACGGGTTGCCCTGAGCCTGCTTCAGGCCGAGCGAGATGCGGCGCTTCGGCTCGTCCACATCGAGGATCATCACCTCCACCTCCTGCGAGGTCGAGACGATCTTGCCCGGATGGACGTTCTTCTTGGTCCAGCTCATCTCCGAGACGTGGACCAGGCCCTCGACGCCCGGCTCCAGCTCCACGAAGGCGCCGTAGTCGGTGATGTTCGTCACCCGGCCGGTGAAGCGCGCGCCCACCGGGTACTTCAGCGCCACGCCGTCCCACGGGTCGGCCATGAGCTGCTTCATGCCGAGGCTGATGCGCTGGGTCTCCGGGTTGAACCGGATCACCTGCACCTTGACCTTCTGGCCGATCTCCAGCGCCTCGGACGGATGGTTGATGCGCCGCCAGGCGATGTCGGTGACGTGCAGCAGCCCGTCCACGCCGCCGAGGTCCACGAAGGCGCCGTAGTCGGTG
>CALGVL010000328.1 GCA_937930165.1 uncultured Acetobacteraceae bacterium | reverse complement strand
GGGTGGCGGCTGGGTGCCGTCGCCCTGGCTGGCGCAGACGACCCAATTGGTCAGGCGCGTTCCCGGCGTGCGGCCCGGGGCGATGGGGTAGAGGACCAGCTTCTCCTGCATGTCCCCGGCGACGATCATGGTGTCGCCGCCCTCGTAGATGGGCCATTCGAGCGCGCCGCGCCACATCTGGATGCCCTGCCAGCGGATACCGCCATCCTGCGGATGCAGCAGGCTGCGCAGGGCGGAGTGGATGCCGTCCGCGCCGATCAGCGCATCGCCGCGTTCCTCCACCTGGCTGCCATCGGGGCGGGTGAAGCGGGCGGTGACGCTGGCGCCGTCCTGGGTGAAGCCGGTCAGGCGGTGGCCGGGGCGGATGGCGTCGCCAAGCCTCTCGCAGGCAGCGCGCCAGAGCACGCCATGCAGGCGGCCGCGATGGATGGAGAATTGCGGCACGTCGTGGCCGGCCCAGAGGCCGCGGGGCTCGACCCAGATTTCCTGGCCGAAGCGGTTGAGGTAGCGAAGTTCCCGCGTGCGGATCGCCACCGCGTCCAGCGCCGGGAGCAGGCCGAGTGCCGCCAGTTCCCGGATCGCATGCGGCAGGGTGTTGATGCCGACGCCGAGTTCCCGGACCTCCGCGGCGGCCTCGAAGAGCGTGCAGCCCAGGCCGCGCTCATGCAGCGACATCGCCAGGGTCAGGCCGCCGATGCCGCCGCCGGCGATGAGGATACGCATGGGCTACTCCGCCGCGCGCGGCAGGGTGGCAACGATGGGGGCGTGGCTCTTCGGCTTCGCCTTGCGCCTGAGTTCCAATTCCTCCTCCCTCTCCCGCTTCATGTTCCGCATCAGGGCGTCCTTGCCCCAGAGATACTGGGGCGGGCAGGCGACCTCCTCCACAGCATAGCGGGCGGCGGCGCGCAGGGTGAAGGAGGGATCGGTGAGGTGCGGCCGGGCGAGCGCCACCAAATCGGCACGGCCGGCGGCGAGGATGGTGTTCACCTGGTCGGCGGTGGTGATGTTGCCGACGCACATGGTGGCGATGCCGGTCTCGTTGCGGATCATGTCCGACCAGGGGACCTGGAACATCCGGCCATAGACCGGGGCGGCGTCATGCACGGTCTGGCCGGTGGAGACGTCGATCAGGTCGCAGCCATGCGCGGCGAAGGCGCGGACGATGGCCAGGGTGTCCTCGTCCGAGATGCCGCCATCCGCCCAGTCGGTGGCGGAGATGCGGACGGACATCGGCTTGTCGGCGGGCCAGACGGCGCGGAGGGCGTCGAAGACCTCCAGCGGATAGCGCAGGCGGTTCTCGATGCTGCCGCCGTATTCGTCCGTGCGGTGGTTGGTCAGGGGGGAGAGGAAGCTGGCCAGCAGGTAGCCATGGGCGCAATGCAGTTCCAGCATGTCGAAGCCGCAGCGAATGCCGCGCCGTGCGGCCTGGACGAAATCGGCCTTCACCCTGTCCATGTCGGCCCGCGTCATCTCCCGCGGCACCTGGCTGTCCGGGAAATAGGGGATCGGGCTGGCGGAGAGGATGGGCCAGGCGCCGGATTCGAGCGGCCGGTCTACGCCCTCCCACATCAGCTTGGTCGCGCCCTTGCGCCCGGCATGGCCGAGTTGCAGAGCGATCTTCGCCGGGCCGTGGGCATGGGTGAAGCTGACGATGCGGGTCCAGGCAGCTTCCTGCTCGTCGTTCCAGAGGCCGGCACATCCGGGGGTGATGCGCGCCTCCGGCGAGACGACCGTCATCTCGGTGAAGATCAGCCCGGCGCCGCCCACCGCCCGCGCGCCGTAATGCACCAGATGCCAGTCGCCCGGCACGCCATCCTGCGCGCTGTACATGCACATGGGGGAGACGACGACGCGATTGGCAAACTCCATGCCGTGCAGCCGGAAGGGCTGGAACATGGGAGGCTTCGCGGGGTCGGCAGGGAGGCCGGCAGCGCGGGCCTCCGCGGTGAAGACCTCGTCCGTCTCGCGCACGAATTCGGGGGCGCGAAGCTGGAGATTCTCATAGGTGATGGCCTTGCTGCGGGTCATCAGCCCGAAGGCGAAGCGCGTCGGGTGCATGCGCCAGAAGCGCTTCACATGCTCGAACCAGACCAGCGAGACATCGGCGGCGTGCTGGGTCTTCTCTACATCCTCGCGCCGTTCGGCCTCGAAGCGGGCAAGGCTCTGCGCCACGCTACCGCCGGCGAGGAAGGATTTGTGCAGGGCGATCGCGTCCTCCATCGCCAGCTTGGTGCCGGAGCCGATGGAGAAATGCGCGCTGGCCTTGGCATCGCCGAGCAGGACGATGTTGTCCTTGACCCAGCGGGCGCAGCGGATCGCCGGGAAGCATCGCCAGAGGGAGCGGTTGGTCAGCAGGCGATGGCCCTGCAATTCCTCGGCAAAGACGGTTTCAAGAAAGCGGGCGCTCTCCTCCTCTCCCATATGCTCCAGCCCGGCGCGGGCGAAGGTCTCGGGATCGGTTTCCAGGACCCAGGTGCTGGCATTCGCCTCATACTGGTAGCAATGGGCGATGAAGATGCCTTCGGGACGTTCCCGGAAGAAGAAGGAGAAGGCGTCGAAGGGACGGGTGCTGCCCATCCAGGCGAAGCGGTTGGGGCGGAGGTCGGTCTCCGGCTGGAAGTGATCGGCGAAGCGGGTGCGGATCGGGCTGTTGATGCCATCCGCGGCCACGATGAGATCGGCATCGGGGAAGTCCTCGGGCGTTGCCTCCCGGCCATGGATCAGTTCGACGCCGAGCGCGCGGGCGCGCTCCTGCAGCAGCAGCAGCAGGGTGCGGCGGGAACAGCC
>CALGVL010000327.1 GCA_937930165.1 uncultured Acetobacteraceae bacterium | reverse complement strand
CCTCACCCGCCGCGACCTGCGTGGCGCCGAGCCGCACCGGCAGGCCCGGCGCATAATGGGAGAGCAGCATCCCCGGCGAGATCGGACTCTCCGCCCCGGCGCCCGGCGGCAGGGCACGGCCGACCGGGCCGATGGCGGCCTCGATCGCCTCCAGCGGCACGCCACCGGGGCGCAGCAGGACCGCGTCCGTGCCGCTCAGTCCCAGCACCGTGGATTCGACGCCAACCGGGCAGGGGCCGCCATCCAGCACCGCGGCGATGCGGCCGGAGAGTCCCTCCAGCACATGCTGCGCTGTGGTCGGGCTCACCTGGCCGGAGCGGTTGGCGGACGGTGCCGCCACCGGCCCGCCGACCCGCCGCAGCAGCTCATGCGCCAGGGGATGCGCCGGCACCCGCACCGCCAGCGTGTCCAGCCCGGCGCCGGTCAGCAGGTCCACGCGGCAATCCGGCCGGCGCGGCAGCACCAGGGTCAGGGGGCCGGGCCAGAAGCGGGCGGCCAGGGCGCGGGCGCGGTCATCGGCCTGGACATCGGCGAAGGCCGCATCGGCATCCGGGTAGTGGCAGATCAGCGGGTTGAAATGCGGCCGGCCCTTGGCGGCGAAGACCGCGGCCACCGCCCTTCCGTTCCGCGCATCGGCGCCGAGGCCATAGACCGTCTCGGTCGGGAAGGCGACCAGCTCGCCTGCCCGCAGCAATTCCGCGGCACGGGCGAGTTCGGCGGAGGAGAGGATTTCGGTCATCCGCGGCAGGGTCCTAGCGAAGCACCGCTTCGTGGGATGCCTGGCCGTGGCAGACGAAATCGGGGTTGCGCCAGCCGGGCTTGCCGTAGCGGAGCGGCCCGCCGCCCAGCTCCGTCACGCAGCCGCCCGCTGCCTCCACCAGCGCCTGGCCGGCGGCGGTGTCCCATTCCATGGTCGGGCCGAAGCGCGGGTAGAGATCCGCCGCCCCCTCCGCCACCCGGCAGAATTTCAGCGCCGAGGACAGGCCGAGCCGCGCCGCCACCGCCCGTCCGGCGAGATAGGGGGCAAGCCGCGGGTCGTTCGCATATTGCCGGCTGACCAGCACGGTCAGCCCCTCCGGCGGCACCGGCCGCACCCGGATAGGGCGGCGGCTCCCCGCCGCGTCCTCCTTCCAGGCCCCGGCACCGGCCAGCCCGCCGAACAGTTCTCCGCTCGCCGGCAGGGCGATGGCGCCTAGATGTGCCCGGCCCTCCCGCACCAGGCCGATGCAGGTGGCGTATTCCTCCCGCCCCTTGGCGAAGCCGCGCGTGCCGTCCAGCGGATCCACCAGCCAGAAGCAGGGGCCGGGCTCGGTCACGATGCCGGCCGCCACTTCCTCCTCCGCCACCACGGGGATCTCCGGGGCGGCCTGGCGCAGCCCTTCCACGATCAGCGCCTCGGCGATGCGGTCGGCCTCGGTCACCGGGCTTTCGTCCGACTTGCGGTCCACGACGAAGCCCGCCTTGCGCACCGCCTCGATGGCGGCGGCGGCGCGGCGGGCCAGGCGGGCGGCAAGCTCGAGCAGCGCTGCGTCATCCATGGACCCGGTGTGGCGGCCCATGGCGCCGCCGGCAAGCCCCGGCCGCGGCCGGAAGGGACGGGCACCCGCGCCCCGGCCGCGCGTTCACCCGCTGCCACCGGGACCCTGCCGCGCCGTGCCCTGGCCCCTCGCGCCGCGACCTGCTGCGGCATGAGGCCCATGCCCGGCCGGCCATGCCGCCCTCTGCCATCCGTCCGGAACCGCCAGGTGCCGACGGCCTAGGCGCGGCCGCCGGCGCTGGTAGATTGGCGCCCAACCTGCAGAACCATCGGGAGCCGCCATGCTGGACATCGCCTTTGTGAAGCCTGCCCTGCCACGCCATGGCGCGCTGGTGCTGCCCGTGGCGGAGGATGGCAGGCTGGAAGGGCTCGCCCAGGCGATCGACGCCGCCAGCGGCGGCGCCATCGGCCGGGCCCTGGCCGCCGCCAGCTTCAAGGGGCGCAAGGGGCAGAACTGCACCATCTGGGCCCCCACCCTGGAGGGTGGGGCGCAGGGGCCCTCCCGCATCGTCGCCATCGGCCTCGGCAAGCCGGAGGAGCTGACGCCCGAGGCGGTGGAGGCCGCCGGCGGCGCCATCCTTCCCCTCATCAATGCCGAGCGTGAGGCGGTGATCGCGGCGGAGGCGCTGGCGCCGGCCCTGGCCGCCTCCCTGGCCATGGGGCTGCTGCTGCGCAGCTACCGCTTCGACCGCTACCGCACCACGGAGAAGGAGGAGGACAAGCCGAAGCTGGAGCGCGTGGCCGTCGCGACCGATGCCGCCCCTGCCGCCAAATCCGCCTGGGCGCCGATGCTGGCGGTGGCGGAGGGCGTCTTCCTGGCCCGCGACCTGGTCTCTGAGCCGCCGAACGTCCTGAACCCGGCCGAGATGGCGGAGCGCTGCCGCAGCCTGGAACGGCTTGGCCTGCAGGTGGAGGTGCTGGGGCCGAAGGAGATGAAGAAGCTCGGCTTCGGCGCGCTGCTTGGCGTCTCCCAGGGTTCCGCCAATGAGCCGCGCATGGTGGTGATGCAGTGGCTCGGCGCTTCCGGCAACAACGGGGGCAAGGCGAAGAAGCCGCAGAAGCCGGTCGCCTTCATCGGCAAGGGCGTCACCTTCGACACCGGCGGCATCTCCATCAAGCCGGCGGCCGGCATGGAGGAGATGAAATTCGACATGGCCGGTGCCGGAGCCGTGATCGGCGCGATGGCGGCGCTGGCCGGACGCAAGGCGAAGGTGGATGCGGTGGGGCTGGTCGGGCTGGTGGAGAACATGCCCTCCGGCACCGCGCAGCGGCCGGGCGATGTGGTGAAGACCTATTCCGGCCAGACGGTGGAGGTCATCAACACCGACGCCGAAGGCCGCCTGGTCCTGGCCGATGTCCTCTCCTACTGCCAGGAGCGGTTCCAGCCGCGCTTCATGATCGACCTGGCGACGCTGACCGGCGCCATCATCATCTCGCTCGGCCACGAGCATGCCGGACTGTTCAGCAATGACGACGAGCTGGCGCAGCGCATCCTGGCGGCCGGCAAGGCGGTGGCGGAGCCCTGCTGGCGCATGCCGATGGGCGAGGCTTACGACAAGCAGATCAAGTCCGACATCGCCGACATGAAGAATGTCGGCGGGCGGCCCGGCGGCTCCATCACCGCGGCGCAGTTCCTGCAGCGCTTCGTGAACACCAAGCAGGGGCCGATGCCCTGGGCGCATCTCGACATCGCCGGGACGGCCTGGGCCAGCAAGGACCTGCCGGTGGTGCCGAAGGGCGCGACCGGCTTCGGTGTGAGGCTGCTCGACCGCCTGGTGGCGGAGCATTACGAAGGGTGAGCACCGACCCTTTCCCATGCTGAAGGTGAAGCTGCGGCGCGCGCCGCGCCTGGATCCGGCGGTGCCGCGCGCGATCCCGGTGACGGAGGGCGCTGCCCTGGCGCCGCCCCTGGCCGCCGCGGCCGAGGCCGCCCGCTTCACCGGCCGCGCCGGGCAGGTGTTGGACCTGCCGATGCCGGAAGGGCGGGTGCTGCTCATCGGCGCCGGGACGCCGCGCCGGGCGCTGGACTGGGAGATGGCCGGCGGCGCGGCCGCCGCGGCGGCGGGCAAGGCGGAGCGGCTGGCCATTGAGGCCCGCGGTCTGGCGCCGGGCGATGCCGCCGCCCTGGCAGCCGGCGCCTGCCTGCGCGCCTGGCGCTTCACCCGCTACCAGGAGAAGCCGGAGCCCGGCCCCGCCGCACTGGACCTGATCCTGGATGATCCGGATGCGGTGGCGCCGCATTGGGACAGGGCCGCCGCCGCGGTGCGCGGCTGCCTGCTGGCCCGCGACCTCACCGCAGAGCCAGGCAATCGCCTGACGCCCAAGGAATTCGCCGCGCGGCTCAAGGATCTGTCGGAACACGGCATCGCCGTGGAGGTGCTGGGCCGCAAGCGCCTGGAGGAGGAGGGGCTGGGCGGGCTGCTGGCGGTCGGCCGCGCCGCCGCGCAGGGGCCGCGCCTCGCCGTACTGCGATGGCCGGGCAGCATCGAGGCCCGGCCCATCGCCTTCATCGGCAAGGGCATCTGCTTCGACACCGGCGGCATCTCCATCAAGCCGGCGGCAGGCATGGAGGAGATGCGCAGCGACATGGCCGGCGCCGCCGCCTGCGCCGGGGCGATGCTGGCGCTCGCCCTGCGGCGCTCGCCGGCCCCGGCCGTAGCGGTGCTGGCCCTGGCGGAGAATGCGGTCGGCGCCGATGCCTACCGGCCGGGCGACATTCTGCGCATGGGCTCCGGCCGCACCGTGGAGGTGGTGGACACGGATGCGGAAGGCCGCCTGGCCCTGGCCGATGCGATGCACTACGCGACGCGCCGCCTGCAGCCGCGGGCGATGCTGGATCTGGCGACGCTGACCGGCGCCATCGTCACCGCGCTTGGGCATCACCATGCCGGGCTGTTCGGCAATGACGCGGCGCTGCTGGCCGAGGCCGGGGTAGCGGGGGAGATGGTGGGCGAACCCCTCTGGCCCATGCCGATCGGCGAGCGCCACCGGGAGGACCTGCGCAGCGACATCGCCGACCTGAAGCAATGCGCCACCGGGCGCTTCCTGCCGGATGCCTGCCATGCCGCCGCCTTCCTGCGCGAATTCGCCGGCGACAGGCCCTGGGCGCATCTCGACATCGCCGGCGTCGCCCGGCGCGCGGAAGCCGCCGCGCTGGGACCGAAGGGGCCGAGCGGCTTCGGCGTCAGGCTGCTCGACAAGCTGGTCTCGCTCTATTTCGAGGAGCCGGAGCATCACTGATGACCGAGATCGGCTTCTACCACCTGACGCGCACGCCGCTGGAGCAGGCCCTGCCGAAGCTGCTCGGCCGCGTGCTGGCCGGCGGCGGGCGCGCCATGGTGCTCTGCGGCGATGCCGAGCGGCTGGGGGCGCTGGACACGGTGCTCTGGCTCTCCGGCGATCCGGATTGGCTGCCGCATGGCACGCCGCGCACCGGCCCCTTCCCGGAGAACCCGGAACTGCACCCGATCTGGCTGACCTCCGAGGATGCCGGGGAGGGGGGCGCGCCCAATGGCGCACGCTTCCTCTTCCTGGTGGACGGTGCCGAGAGCGCGCATCTGGACCGCTTCGATCGCGTCCTGGATCTGTTCGACGGCAATGACCAGGCCGCCCTGGCCGCCGCCCGGCGGCGCTGGAGCATGGCCAAGGCGGCAGGCCATGCACTCACCTACTGGCAGCAGGGGCCGCGCGGCTGGGAGAGGAAGGCCTAGGCTCGGCTCAGTGCGGGCCGGCCGGCGCCGCGCCGGCTTCCTCATCCGGCAGGATCAGCACCACCCGCCCGCCGGGCGCGGTGCGGTCGATCTCCAGCCGGCCATGGTGGTGCCGCACCAGGCCGAGCGAGAGCCGCATGCCGAGGCCGCGGGAGCGGGCCGGGTCGAAGCCCGGCGGGAAGCCGGGGCCCTGGTCCTCCACGGCCAGTTCCAGCCCCTCCGGCCCGCGGCGGCAGGTCACGGTCACCGGCCCGGCGCCGTATTTCAGCGCATTGGTCACCAGCTCCGTCACCGCCAGCCCAAGTGGCGCGAGCTTCTCCATCGGCAGGCGCAGGCCGGGCTCGACCTCCAGCCGGGTCTCCCGCCCCGCC
>CALGVL010000326.1 GCA_937930165.1 uncultured Acetobacteraceae bacterium | reverse complement strand
GGGCACTGGCAGCCGAGCCAGAGCTCATCGTCTGCGACGAGGCGGTTTCCGCCCTCGACGTCTCGGTGAAGGCGCAGATCGTGAACCTGCTGCAGGATCTGCAGAAGGAGCTTGGTCTGGCGCTGCTCTTCATCAGCCACGACCTGGCGATCGTCGAGCACATGACGCACCGCGTCGCGGTGATGTATCTCGGCAAGATCGTCGAGGTGGCGCCGAAGCGCAGCCTCTTCGCCGCGCCGAAGCATCCCTATACGGAGGCGCTGCTCTCCGCCGTGCCGGTGCCCATGCCCGGCGCGCAGCGGGAGCGCATCATCCTGAAGGGTGATGTGCCGAGCCCGATCAACCCGCCCAAGGGCTGCCGCTTCCACACCCGCTGCCCCTATGCCTTCGACCGCTGCCGGGTGGAGGAGCCGAAGCTCTCCCCGATCCCGACCGCCGTCGGTCCTGGGCACCTCGCGGCCTGCCACCTGCACGACCGCCCGGAGGCCGAGAACCCCCTGGCCGGGGCGAAGGGGGAAGCGGTTCTGGCCGTCTGATCCGGCCGCCGGATCGGCCGGGGTCAGACCGGGCCGATCCGGCGCCGCAGCGCCTCCACATCCTCCCGGCGCGGATGCGCGGTGCCAGGGCGCATCACCGCTGCGGTGCCGGCCGCGACGCCCCAGGCGAAGGCTTCCCGCGGGCTTTCCCCGCGCGCCAGGGCCAACACCATGGCAGCGAGGAAGCTGTCGCCCGCGCCGACTGCGCTCCGCACCGGAACCTCCAGCGCCGGCAGGCGCAGCGTGCCGCCGGGCTCGGCCAGCAGCGCGCCCTCATGCCCGAGGGTCACGGCGATTAGCCCTGCCGCGCCCTGGCGCACCAGGGCCAGGGCGGCTGCCTCCTGCTCCTCCGGCTTTTCCAGCTTGCGGCCAAGCAGGGATTCGAATTCGCCGCGGCTCGGCTTTACCAGCGCCACCCCATGCCCGAGCGCGGCCTTGAGCGGCGCGCCGGAGGTGTCGAGGACGAAGCGCTGGCCGCGCCGGGCAGCGATGGCCGCGACGCGGGCATAGAGATCCTCCGGCGCGCCGCGCGGCAGGCTGCCGCTGGCCACCAGCCAGCCGCCTTCGGTGCTCTCCAGCGCATCCAGAGCCGCTTGGCACTCGCCCAAGGCCAGCCTCGGGCCTTCCGGGACGAAGCGGTATTCGAGCTGCGCCGAGAGGTCGTGGACCGTATGGCTCATACGGGTGCGCCCCGCGATCGGCACGGAGAGGCGCGGCACGCCGCCCTCATCCAGCAATTCCTCCAGCAGCCGGCCGCTGACGCCCCCGGCCAGGATCACGGCCAGGGTGTCGCCGCCAAGCTCGCGCACCACGCGGGAGACGTTCACCCCGCCGCCGCCCGGATCGAATGTCTCGCCCCTGGTGCGGATCTTGCGCACCGGATGCACCGCATCGGCATCCGAGGCGATGTCCACGGTGGGGTTCAGGGTAAGGGTGACGATGCGCTGCTGCATGCCTCTGCCTCGGCTGCGATGTTTCGCCTGCTAGCGCGGCGGCGACGGGATGGTTCGGAGCCCTGGCGCCTCGTGCCGCCAGACCCGGATCGCCCTGGTTGCGGGCCGGCCGGATCACATCGGCCCAGCGCCTCAGGTCGCGGGCGATCACCGTGGCGAAATCCTCTGCCGAGCCGCCCACCGCGGTTATGCCCTGGACCCGCAGTTGCTCCTGCGTCGCCGGCAGGCGCAGCCAGACGTTCAGCTTCGCGTTCAGGCGCTGCACCAGGGCGGGCGGCAGCCCGGCGGGGCCGAGGAGGCCGAACCAGAGATTGACTTCCGCGCCCGGAAATCCAGCCATCGGCGATGGTTGGCACCTGTGGCGCGGCGGCGGCGCGCTGCGGGCTGCCCACCGCCACCATCCGGATCTGCCCGGCCGCGGCCAACGGCAGTGCGGTGTGCACCGGCAGCACCATGGCGGCGACGCGCTTGCCGATCAGGTCCTGGATGGCCGGGGCGCTGCCGCGATAGGGGACATGGTTCGGCTCGATCTTCGCCATCAGGGTGCCGATATTGCCGGAGGCGCCAGGCCGGTTCTCCACCACGAAGGGCTGGCCGGTCTCCTGCTGCAAGTAGGGCGCGACCAGGCGCGAGAGGATGTCCATGCCGGTGCCCGGCGTATAGGGCACCATGATCGTGACCGGTCCCTCCGGTTCTTGCGCCCGGGCGGTTCCCGCCGCCAGCGCCATGGCGCCAAGCGCCAGCCCACCCAGGGCCCTGCGTTCCGGCATTGTTTCCCTCCCGAAGCCTGGACTCCGAGGTAAGGATGGACGCGCCCCACGTCAAACCGGATAAGCTCGCGGCCGGACAGGGACCGCCCCCAGCGGCGAACGGGAGAGATGGGATGAGCAGCGCCCTTCGCACCGGCATCGAGATTGTGCCCACCGGCGCCGCCCTTGGCGCCGAGATCCGCGGCATTGACCTGCGCCGGCTGGCGCCGGGTCAATTCGAAGCCATTCACCGCGCCTGGCTGGATCATTCCGTCCTGCTCTTCCGGGATCAGAGCCTGAGCCCGGATGAGCTGATCGGCTTCAGCCGGCTCTTCGGGGAACTCGACTGGGCGCCGATCCAGGAGAACGGGCGCCGCTTCGTCGAGGGCAAGCCGGAACTCTACATCGTCTCCAATGTGATCGGGCCGGATGGCCAGCCCATCGGCAGCCTCGGCGCCGGGGAGGCGGTGTGGCACACCGACATGTCCTACCTGCCGAAGCCACCGAAGGCCTCCATGCTCTATGCGCTGGAGATCCCGCCCGCCGGCGGCGATACGCATTTCGCCAGCATGTACGCCGCCTATGAGTCGCTGCCCGCCGCGCTTCGTGCCCGTGCGCAGGGGCTCAAGGTGAAGCATGACGGCACCTACAACAGTGGCGGCTATCTCCGCGCCGGCGTGACGCCGACCGACGATCCGCGGCAGGCGCCGGGCCATCTGCATCCGCTGGTCTGCCGGCATCCGGAGACGGGGCGATCCATGCTGTATCTCGGCCGCCGCCGCATGGCCTATATCGATGGCCTGCCCCTGGACGAGTCCGAAGCGCTGCTGGACGAGCTGTGGTCCTATGCGACGCGGCCGGAGATCTGCTGGGTGAACCACTGGCGCGTCGGCGATCTGGTGCTGTGGGACAACCGCTGCACCATGCACCGGCGCGATCCCTTCGATGCCAAGGCGCGGCGCGTGATGCACCGCACCCAGGTGAAAGGCGAGGCGCCGCCCGCCGCCTAAACCGGCAGCCCCGGGGCCGAGGGCGATTGCAGCGCGTCAGTCCAGTTGCAGGTTCATCCGTTGCAGGACCGGGCGCCAGCGATCGGCTTCCTGCCGCAGGAAGGCCTCATACTCCTCTGGCGAGGAGCCGATGGCGAACTGACCCTCCGCCAGCAGGCGGTCGCGCAGCGTCGGGTCCTGCAGGGCATGGGCGGCCGCCTTGCTCAGCCGCTCCACTGCCGGGCGTGGCGTGCGGGCCGGCGCCGCCAGGCCGAAATAGGTCTGCGCCACGGTGCCGGGGGCGAATTCGGCGAAGGTCGGGATCTCCGGCAGGAAGGGCATGCGTCGGTCCCCGGTCCAGCCGATGATGCGGCCCTGGCCGTTGCGGTGCGGCTGGATGGCGCTGCTGCCGCCCACCACCAGGAGGTCGAGCGTGCCGGCCACGAAATCGTTCAACTGCGCCGCATCGCCGCGATAGGTCACATCCTGCATGCGGATGCCCAGCGCCTCGGAGACCAGCACGGCGGCGATGTTGTTGAAGCTGCTCGGCCCGTTGCTGCCGTAATTGAGCTGCCCCGGCTTCGATTTCGCCAGTGCCACGAATTCCGGGATGGTTGCCGGCAGCCGGTTCTGCACCAGGAAGGCAAAGGGCAGGATGGAGAGCAGCGAGACCGGCGCGAAATCCTCCACCTTGTAGGGCAGGTTGCGCAGGACCAGCGGATTGATCGTCAGTGTGGTGCCGGAATTCACCAATATGGTGTAACCATCCGGCGCCGCACGGGCGACCGCCTCCGCGCCGATGGCGGTTGCCGCACCCGGCCGGTTCTCCACCAGCACCGGTTGGCCGAGCGCCGGCGCCATGCGCTCCGCCAGCAGCCGCGCCATCACATCGGTCGAGCCGCCGGGTGGGAAGGGGACTACAAGCGTGACCGGCCGCCCGGCCGGCGCCTGCTGCGCCAGGGCAGGCGCAGCCAACCCGAGTCCAGCCCCCAGGCCGAGCAGGGGCCGGCGCCCGATGCCATTTCTTGCCATGCGTCCCTCCTGTTGTGCCGTCAAGGCTGGCATGCCCGCGAAGAAGGGGGAAGCCACAGCTTGACGCCAGCCGGGCCCCGCCCTGCTATGGTGACGACCAGGAGGATGGGATGTCCGAACATATCCGGGTCGCGGTCACGGAGGGCGTATGCACCGTGACCATCGACCGGCCAGAGAAGAAGAACAGCCTGACCCGCGCCATGTATGCCGGCCTCGCCGATGCCATCGAAATGGCGACAGCGGATGAGGCGGTGCGCTGCCTGCTGCTGACCGGCGCCGGCGACGTCTTCTGCGCCGGCAACGACATCAATGACTTCCGCAACCGCCCTGCCGAAAGCGATGGTCCGCCGCCCAGCCGGCGCTTCTATTTCGGCCTGGCGGAATTCCCGAAGCCTGTGGTCGCCGCGGTGCCCGGCCTCGCCATCGGCATCGGCTGCACCATGCTGCTGCATGCCGACATCATCTATGCGGCGCCGGAGGCCCGATTCCGCCTGCCCTTCGTGGATCTCGGCGTGGTGCCGGAACTCGGCTCCTCCCTGCTGCTGCCGCGGCTGGTCGGCCAGCAGCGCGCGGCGGAATTGCTGATGCTGGGCGAGTACTTTGATGCCGCGACGGCACGGGAATTCGGCCTGGTGAACCGGGTGGTGCCGCTGCCCGAATTGCTGCCGCAGGCCAGCGCCGCCGCGCTTGCCCTGGCGCGGAAGCCGGCCCAGGCGCTGCGCCTGACCAAGTCGCTGCTTCGCCAGGACATGCCGATGCTGCTCCAGCGCATGGAGGAGGAGCGCGAACTCTTTGCCCGCCAGCTTGCCTCACCCGAGACCCAGGCCATCATGGCCGGCGTGCTGAAGCCCAAGACCTGAGGACCGAAGGAATGTCCCTGCTCGATACATTGAAGGGCCGGCTGTCGCTGCCGGCGATCGGCTCGCCGCTCTTCATCATCTCGGTGCCCGACCTGGTCGTGGCGCAATGCACCAGCGGCATCATCGGCTCCATGCCCTCGCTGAATGCCCGCCCGGCGGAGCAGTTCGAGGAATGGGTCATCGAGATCAAGGAACGCCTGGCGAAGCACGATGCCCAGCACCCGGACCGGCCCTCGGCGCCCTTCGCCATCAATCTGATCGTCCACAAGTCGAACGACCGGCTGGAGCACGACCTGGCGGTCTGCGTGAAGCACAAGGTGCCGATCATCATCAGCTCGCTTGGCGCGCGGCCGGAGGTGAACGACGCGGTTCACAGCTACGGCGGCCATGTGCTGCACGACGTCATCAACCAGAAATTCGCCCATAAGGCGATCGAGAAGGGCGCTGACGGGCTGATCCTGGTCGCGGCCGGCGCCGGCGGCCATGCCGGCTCCCTCTCGCCCTTCGCCCTGGTGCAGGAGACGCGCGAGTGGTTCGATGGGCCGGTCGTGCTCTCCGGCGCCATCGCCAATGGCCGCTCCATCCTCGCGGTCGAGGCGCTGGGGGCGGATCTTGCCTATATCGGCAGCGCCTTCATCGCCACGCCGGAGGCGCGGGCGACCGATGAGCATAAGCAGATGATCATCGATCATGGGGCCGAAGACATCGTCTACACCAACCTCATCAGCGGCGTGCACGGCAACTACCTGAAGCCCTCGCTGCGCCGGGCGGGGCTGGATCCGGACAACCTGCCCACCTCCGATCCCTCGCAGATGAGCTTCGGCACGGATCGCAGCAAGCGGCGCTGGAAGGACATCTGGGGCTCCGGTCATGGCATCGGCGTGGTGAAGGAGGTCCTGCCCGCATCCACCCTGATCGCACGCTACCGGCAGGAATACCATGCGGCGCGCGCGCGGCTCGGCGCCGGCTGCGCCCTGCTGAATCCGGCCTGGGAAAAGGTGCTGGAAGCGGCGGAATAGCGCCGCCCGCCGCCCCCTGCCTCCTCCCGAGAGGGGCAGGGGGACCGGCCGGCTTCAGTCCATCGCTGCGTGCGACGCCTCGGTAGCGGCCGCGCGCGGTGGGCGGCGCATCAGCGGCAACAGCAGCAGCATCGCCAGCGCCATCAGCATCAGCAGCTTGAAGTCGTCCACATAGGCGATGATGCTGGCCTGCCGCGTGATCTCCGCATTCAGCAGCGCCGCGCCCTGGGCCGTGCCCGGATCCCAGAAGCGCTCGATCGCCGGCATTTCGAACAGCCGGTTCAGCGGCGTGACATGCTGCGCCAGTTCCGAATGCACCACCTGCGTGTTGCGCACCAGCAGCGCCGCGGTGGTGGAGATGCCGATGGCGGCACCCAGGTTCCGCACCAGGCTTAGTAAACTCGTGCCGTCCGTGCGCAGATTCGGGTCCAGTGTGGCGAAGGCCACCAGGTTCAGCGGGATGAAGACGAAGCCCAGAGCGAAGCCCTGTACCACCGTCACCGCTACCAGCGTCCACATGGAGACATCCGGCGTCCAGCCGGTCATGTCGTAAAGGCTCCAGGCCAGCAGCAGGATGCCGAACAGCATCACATGGCGCGGGTCGAAACGGCTGGCCAGCCGGCCGACGACCATCATGGCGACCATGGTGCCGATGCCGCGCGGCGCCATCGCCAGGCCGGCGGTGAAGACCGGATAGTCCGCCAGGGTCTGTAGGTAGGGCGCCATCAGGGCAGAGGAGGCCAGCAGGATCGCCCCCACTGCGAACATGATGCCGAGTCCGCTGACGAAATTCCGGTCGCGGAAGATGCGTGGCGGAATGAAGGGCCGCTCCGCTGTCGCCATATGCACCAGGAACAGGTAGATGCCGAGCCCGGCCAGCACCGCTTCGACAATGATCTCGGGGGACCCGAACCAGGCCTTCAGCTCGCCGCGGTCCAGCAGGATCTGCAAGGCGCCGAGACCGAGCGACAGCACGCCGAAGCCCAGCCAGTCGAACCGGCGGCTCGCGGCGACGACATCCTTCCGCATGAAGACCAGCAGTCCCAGGAAGGCAAGGAGGCCGAAGGGCAGGTTCACATAGAAGACCCAGCGCCAATTCCAGCTCTCGGTCAGCCAGCCGCCGAGGGTGGGGCCCAGGATCGGCCCCACCATCACCCCCATGCCCCAGATCGCCATGGCCTGGCCGCGCTGCTCGACCGGATAGATGTCGAGCATGGTGGATTGGCTCAGCGGCACCAGCGCCGCGCCAAAGGCGCCCTGCAGCAGGCGGAAGATCACCATCTGTGGCAGCGACTGCGCCGCGCCGCAGAGCACGGAGGTGAGGGTGAAGCCGCCGACCGAAACCAGGAACACCGCCTTCCGCCCGAAGCGCGCCGCGAGGAAGCCCACCGGCGCGGTCATGATGGCGGCCGCGGTGATGTAGGAGGTCAGGACCCAGGTGATCTGGTCTGCCGTCGCGGCCAGGCCGCCCTGCATATAGGGCAGGGCGACATTGGCAATGGTGCCGTCCAGCGCCTGCATCAGCGTCGCGACCATGGCGCAGACGGTGATCAGGCCGCGATGCGGCACCGCCTCATGCGGCCGGAGATCCGGCATGGAGTTATCCTCAGAGCAGGTCCGAAAGATGCCGGATATGGCCGGTGTCGATGGACACCTCGGTGCTCATGCCGGCGCGGAGCCGGGGCGCGTCCCCTGGCTGCTCGACCCGGATGCGGACCGGGATGCGCTGCACCACCTTCACCCAGTTGCCGGAGGAATTCTGCGCCGGCAGAATGCTGAAGGTCGCACCGGAGGCCGGGCTGATGCTCTCCACCGTCCCGTGCCAGACGCGGCCGGGATAGGTGTCCACGGTCACGGTCACCGCATCGCCCGGCTTCACATAGGTCAGGTCGGTCTCCTTCGGCTGCGCCTCGATCCAGACATGGTCGGTGGAGACCAGCGCGAAAGCCGGCGTCGAGGCGGCGAGGTACTGCCCCGGCTGCAGGCTCGACACCTGGGTCACGATGCCGGCGAAGGGCGCGCGCACAGTGGTGTGGTCAAGCTGGCGCCGTGCCTCGGCGACCTGGGCCTGCACCCGCAGGTATTCCGGGTGCTGATCAACAGGCGTATCGGCGCTGCCGCCCAGCTTCGCCAATTGCACCTGCGCCTGAGCGCGCAGCGAGGCAAGCTGCTGCTCCGCCTGCTGCAGGCCGAAGCGCGCCTGGTCATAGGCGGCACGCGTCACCGCGCCGGACGCCACGATCTGCGCCGCGCGCTCATAGGTCGCCTCGGCAAGCTTCACCGCCGCCTCCTGCGCCGCAATGTCGCGCTGGATGCGCTGGTAGTCGGCCTGCATGGCGGCAATGCTCAGCGCGGTCTGGCGCAAGTGCGCTTGGGCGCCATCCAGGGTGTGCTGGAAGGGGGCGGGATCGAGTTGGAACAGCACCTGGCCGGCCATGACCTCCTCACCCTCATGCACCGCGATGCGCTGCACGATGCCGGAAACATCGGTCGAGACCAGCAGCTTGTCCGCCTGAACATAGGCGTCGTCGGTGGTGGAATAGCGACCGCCCTCCAGCCAGAAGATGCCGGAGCCGATCGCCACCGCCAGCAGCCCGCCGAGCATCAGCAGCGGACGCAGCCAGCGGCGGCGTCGGCGCTGCGGCGCTTCGCGGGTGGAGGCTTCCTCCTCTGTCGGCTTGAAGACGCGAACGGAACCTTCGGGCATCGGGCAGGGCCTTCTCAGGCAGCCTCGCCGGCCAGGGTGCAGCCGGCGGCCAGCAGATTGGACTTCATCTTGAGCAGGGCGGAGAGGGTGGCAGCGCGCTGGGCCTCCGGCAGGTTGCGCGTGGCCTCCGCATCGAAGAGGCGGCGAGCCTCCTCGATCTCGGCCAGCACCGGGTCGGCGGCGGGGGTCAGGTGCAAGCGCCAGCAGCGGCGGTCGGCGGGGTCGGCGCGACGCTCGATCAGGCCGCGGGGCTCCAGCCGGTGCACCA
>CALGVL010000325.1 GCA_937930165.1 uncultured Acetobacteraceae bacterium | reverse complement strand
TCCAGCAGCAGCTTGGCGCTGGGCCGGAACATGTAGGGCCCGATGGTGAAGACCGCGTCCTCGGAATTGTCGAAGACGCGGAGCTGGGCGCGCAGCCGTGCCAGCAGCTCGTTCAGCCGGAAGGGCTTGGCGATGTAGTCGTTGGCTCCGGCATCGAGGCCCCGCACCACATCCTGCTCGGCATCCGCGCCGGTCAGCATGATGATGGGGACCTTCAGGCCCTGTTTGCGCAGCCGGGCGCAGAGGTCGCGCCCGTCGCCATCCGGCAGGCCGATATCGAGCAGGACGGCGTCGAAGCGCGCATCCTGTGCGGTCAGCATCTGCTCGGCCTCCGCCGCGGTCGCGGCCTCGGCGGGCGCGAATTCCCCATCCAGCGCGAGTTGCTCCGACAGGGTCGCCCGGAGGGCGGCGTCATCATCGACGATCAGCAGGGGGCGTGGACCGGCCATGCCATCTCCCAGTCTGTAAAATATCGCTCGGCAGGCAACTTCGACCTCACTCGATGGCGAAGCCGAGCCGTCCATGTCAAGCATAGACGGTAATCCTGCCACAGTCGTCGCATGGTCGAGATGATTTTCCGTTGCCTTAATTCAACCTTCCGTCAGCAGGCCTCGACACGCCCCCCGCCTTGCGCGATCCCCGGCAGGAGCTGATACGAAAGCCCATGCCCCCCGACGCAGCGCCCGACCAGCACCCGCCCCAGCCGCCCGGCCTGCCGGATGCGGCCGCGCTCGCGCTGCGGGCCGTGCATCGCGCCGTAGCGGAGCTCAGGCGGGGCACGCCCGTCCTGGTGCGCGACGGGAATCACCTTCTGGTGATCGCGGCGGCCGAAACCCTGGGCGCCCGCGGCCTGGCGGAGATCGCCGCCACGGCCGAGGCGCCGCCGCTGCTGCTGCTGGCCCCGGCCCGGGCCGCCGCCCTGGCCCCGCCATCCCCGCGCCCGGCCGGGGAGGCGGAGGAGGCGGTGGCGCTACGCCTGCCCCCCACACTGCTCGACCCCGCCCTGCTGCGCAGTCTGGCCGACCCGACCGCCGAGCGGCTGCTGCCGGACAGTGCCCGGCCGGAACGCGCCCCCGTCCCCGCCCTGGCCGCCGCCGCCCTGGCCCTGGCCAAGCTCGCCCGGCTGCTGCCCGCCCTGGTCGCCGCGCCGGCGCGGGAGCAACCGCGCCTCGACCTGTTGGCGGTGGAGGCGGCGGACGTCCTCGCCTATCCCGCCTCCGCCGCGGCCACGCTGCGCCGCGTGGCGGAGGCCGTCGTGCCGCTGGAGGACGCGCCGGATGCGCGCATCCTTGCCTTCCGCGCCGCGGATGGCGGGATCGAGCACCTGGCCATTCTGGTCGGCCGGCCGGAGGCGGTGGCGGAAGGCGCCGCCGCGCCGCTGCTGCGCATCCATTCGGAATGCTTCACCGGGGACCTGCTCGGCTCCCTCCGCTGCGACTGCGGCCCGCAGCTCCGGGGCGCGATCCGCCGCATGACGGAGGCGGGAGCCGGGGTGCTGCTCTATCTCGCGCAGGAGGGGCGGGGGATCGGGCTGGTGAACAAGCTGCGCGCCTACACGCTGCAGGATGGGGGGCTGGACACGCTGGACGCCAACCGCGCGCTTGGCTGGGGGGCGGATGAGCGCAAATTCCTGGTCGCTGCCGCCATGCTGGACCAGCTCGGCATCACCCGGGTGCGGCTTCTGACCAACAACCCGGCGAAGCTGGCGGCGCTTGCCGCCTGCGGCATCGCGGTGGAGGGGCGGGAGCCGCTGGCCTTCGCCCCGAACGGGGTGAACGACCGCTATCTGGCGACCAAGGCCGAGCGTTTCGGCCATCTGCTGGCCTGAGCCGGGCATGGCATCGCCTGAGATGGGACGCGCCATCGTCTCGCCGGACGGGCTGTTCCGCCTCGGCGGCATGGTCTGGCGCTGTGCCCTCGGGCGTGGCGGGGTGCGGGTGGAGAAGCAGGAGGGGGACGGCGCCACCCCCGCCGGGCTGCTGCCGCTGCGCCGCGTGCTCTACCGTGCCGACCGGGTGGCGCCGCCGGTCTGCCGCCTGCCGGTGGAGCCGATCGCGCCAGCCGACGGCTGGTGCGACGACCCGGCCCATCCGGACTACAACCGCCAGATCCGCCTGCCGCATCCGGCGCGGCATGAGGTGCTGTGGCGGGAGGATGCGGTCTACGACATCATCGGCGTGCTGGGCTGGAACGACGCGCCGGTGGTGCGCGGGCGCGGCAGCGCCATCTTCCTGCACCTGGCCCGCCCGGACCTGGCCCCGACCGAGGGCTGCATCGCCTTGTCGGAGCGCGAGCTGCGCGCCGCCCTTGCGGCCGGCCTCACCGCCATCGAGGTGCTGGCCGGCGGCTGAAGCCGGCCAGACGCGCGATCGCCCGGCTCCGGTCCGGTTTTTCTGGACTTCCATCGATCCGGAATGGCAGCGTTGCAACGGGCCGGGAAACATCCCGCCGCCCATAAGCAGTCAATGCAAGTAGCCGGGAAACTTCCATGAGCATAGAAGGTATTGTCGGTTTCGTCAGGGAAAAGCCCTGGCTTGTGTTTGCCATCCTCGTCGCCGCCGGGATCATCTGCGGATTGCTCGGCATATCGCGCCTGGCGGTGGTGCTGTTCATGCTCTCCGGGTTGCTGGTGATGTGGCAATCCACCCTGCTGCCGCCCTGGAACTGGAAGAAATAGCCGGGACGCCAATCCTCCTGTACACATGATTGTGGCGGGCGGGGCCGGCGCACGGGCGTCGGGTTCCGCCCCGCCAGGCGGGGGCGCGCCCCCGCCCCGGCGAGGCAGTCTGGGAATCAGGACGCAATGGCAAGCAAGGTTGGCGACTACGTTACGAACAATTCCGTTCTGGTGCTGGTTGTCCTGGCGGCTATCGGCGCCGGGACATATTTGACGGGCTTCGATACCATCACGGCCTTGGCGGCCATGCTCTTCGGCGGCGTCCTGATGTGGCAGGCGGGCCATGGCGTGGCCCAGGAGCCGGACACCGAGGAAGCGGCCTGAGCCGGCGCCGGCCCGGCAGGATCGGGCCGGCGCGCCCTTCCCCTATTCCCGCGCGTATTCCCGCGCCCCGAAGATCGCCGAGCCCACCCGGACATGGGTGGCGCCGCAGGCGATCGCCGCCTCGAAATCCGCGCTCATGCCCATGCTGAGCACCGGCAGGGAATGCCGGGCGGCGAGTTCCGCCAGCCAGCGGAAATGCGGCACCGGGTCCTGGTCCACGGGCGGGATGCACATCAGGCCGCTGACTGCGAGCCCGTGCTCCTCCCGGCAGGCGCGCAGGAAATCTTCCGCCGCCTCGCGGGGAATGCCGGCCTTCTGCGGCTCGTTCCCGGTGTTCACCTGCACCAGCAGCTTCGGGCGGCGGCCTTCCTTCGCCATGGCCTCGGCCAGGGCGGTGGCGAGGCGCGGCCGGTCCAGGCTCTCGATCACATCGGCGATCCGCACCGCGTCCCGTGCCTTGTTGGTCTGAAGCGCGCCGATGATGTGCAGGCGCAATTCGGGATGCGCCTGCCGCAGGGCCGGGAATTTCGCCGCCGCCTCCTGCACCCGGTTCTCCCCGAACACCGCCTGGCCGGCGGCGAGGGCAGCGGCCACCGCCTCCGCCGGATGCGTCTTGGAGACGGCGACCAGGGTGACGGAGCCGGCCGGGCGGTTGGCGCGGGCGCAGGCCTCGGCGATCCTTTCCCGGATGCGGGCAAGATTGGCGGCGATGGTTTCGGGCGTAGACATGCGATGCAAAGGCTAGAGGCGGCGGCGCGGCGGCTCAAGCCGGTGCAGGCCGGGCGGGGGGACCTGCCGCGATTGTTCCTGTTCAGCGACCCGGCGCGGCTGCCGGACCCGCGCGCCGCGGCGGCGCGGCTGCCACCCGGTTCGGCGGTGGTGGCGCGCGGCCTGCCGCCGGCGCTGCTGGCGGCCCTGGCCCGCCTGGCCCGGCAGCGGCGCCTGGTGCTGCTGGTGGCAGGGGACGGGCGGGCGGCGCTGCGGCAGGCGCGGGGCCTGCGGGCCGGGCTGCACCTGCCGGCCCGGCGGGGCTCCACCGGCCT
>CALGVL010000324.1 GCA_937930165.1 uncultured Acetobacteraceae bacterium | reverse complement strand
GTATGGGTCAGGATATGCGCCGCGTGCAGCCCCGGCATGACCAGCACATTGGCCGGGCCGGTCAGGCGGCAGAAGGGGTAGAACTGCGCCCGCAGCGACGGGTCCAGCGCGACATCGGCGGACATCTCGCCATCATACTCGAAATCCACCTTGCGCTGGTCCAGCAGCTTCACCGCCTCCCGCAGGCTGCCGGGGATGGAGCCCTTCGGGTCGCCGAAGGTGGAGAAGGAGAGGAAGGCGACGCGCGGCTCATGCCCCAGCCGGCGCGCCGCGGCGGCGGACTGCACCGCGATCTCGGCCAGCGTTTGCGCATCCGGCCGCTCATGGATCGCGGTGTCGGCGACGAAGACGGTGCCGGAGAGGCGGGCCAGCATCAGGGTCAGGCCGAACATCACCTCGCCCGGCGCCGGGTCGATCGCGCTGGTGACGCCCTCCAGCGCGACGGAGTAGCTGCGCGTCACGCCGGTGACCAGCGCATCGGCATCGCCCAGCGCCACCATGCAGGCGGCGAAGACATTGCGGTCCTGGTTCACCAGCCGCTGGCAGTCGCGGAACAGGAAACCCTCCCGCTGCCGCTTGGCGTAGAGGAACTCGGCATAGCGCCGGTTCCGGTCCGACAGGCGTGCATTGCGGATCTCGATGCCCTCCGGCAGCGGGATGCCGAGCGCCGCGGCGGTGGCCTGGATCCGGTCCTCCCGCCCCACCAGCACCGGCGTGCCGTAGCCGGCATTGCGGAAGGCGATGGCGGCGCGGATCACCTTCTCCTCCTCGCCCTCGGCGAAGACGACGCTGCGCGGGTTGGCGCGGACGCGCTCGGTGATCAGCTCCAGCGCATTGGCGGTGGGGTCGAGCCGGCCGGCGAGGGAGCGGGCATAGCGCGGCAGATCGGTGATCGGCCTGCGGGCGACGCCGCTCTCCATCGCCGCCTTCGCCACCGCCACGGGCACGCGGGAGATCAGGCGCGGGTCGAAGGCGTTGGGAATGATGTATTCAGGGCCGAAACGCAGCGACTTGCCGGCGCCGGCGCTGCCCACCTCCTCCGGCACGTCCTCCCGCGCCAGCTGGGCCAGGGCCTCCGCCGCCGCGATCTTCATCGCGTCGTTGATGGTGCTGGCGCGGACATCCAGGGCGCCGCGGAAGATGAAGGGGAAGCCGAGGACGTTGTTCACCTGGTTCGGATAGTCGGAACGCCCGGTGGCGATAATGCAGTCGGGCCGCGCCGCCTTCGCCTCCTCCGGCGTGATCTCCGGGTCGGGATTGGCCATGGCGAAGATGATGGGCCTGTCCGCCATGGCGCGGACCATGTCCCGCGTCACCGCGCCCTTGGCCGAGAGGCCGAAGAACACATCCGCGCCTTCCAGCGCCTGGGCCAGGGTCCGGGCCTTGGTCTCCACCGCATGGGCGGATTTCCACTGGTTCATGCCCTCGGTGCGGCCCCGGTAGATCACCCCCTTGGTGTCGCACATGATGATGTTCTCGGGCCGCATGCCCATGGCGCGCAGCAGCTCGGCGCAGGCGATGGAGGCGGCGCCGGCGCCGTTGATGACCAGCTTCATCTGCCGCAGCTCGCGCCCGGTCAGGTAGGCCGCGTTGATCAGCCCGGCGGCGGCGACGATGGCGGTGCCATGCTGGTCGTCGTGGAAGACCGGGATGTCCATGATCTCGCGCAGCCGCTGCTCGATCACGAAGCATTCCGGCGCCTTGATGTCCTCCAGATTGATGCCGCCGAAGGAGGCGCCGAGGAAGCGGACGGCGTTGACGAACTCGTCCGGGTCCTCGGTGGAGATGCAGAGGTCGATGCCGTCCACATCGGCGAAGCGCTTGAAGAGGGCAACCTTGCCCTCCATCACCGGCTTCGAGGCCAGGGCACCCAGGTTGCCGAGGCCGAGCACGGCGGTGCCGTTCGACACCACCGCCACGAAATTCCCCTTGCTGGTGTAGTCATAGGCCAGGTTCGGGTCGCGGTGGATGTGCAGGCAGGGCTCCGCCACGCCGGGCGAATAGGCGAGCGAAAGGTCGCGGGCGGTGAGCAGCGGCTTGGTCAGCCGGATCTCCAGCTTGCCCGGCCGGCCCTCGGCATGCAGCGCCAGCGCCTCCTCGGGCGTCACGCGCGCGGTGCGGCCATCCTCGCTGGCGCCGGTCATCAGCCCGGCCTCTGGCCCGTCAGTCATGGTCGTCTGGTTCCTCAGAATCTTTTATGGGCGGGCAGGCCGCCTGGCATGAGCTGCCAGTTTCGCAGCCCAGAGGGTCTTGGGGAAGGCCACTGCTTCGCGTCCGCGGCAAGCCGGGTTAGGTTCGCAACCCATGTTCATGCCGCGACCGGGCCCGATGGGCTCCTCCCCTTCGCCGCGCCGCGCCCCTGTTTGATGCCGGATCCCGGAATGGATCAATTGCCACCGCCCCCCATCGCCGAGGGCGCCTCGCCCGCAATGGCGCAATGGTTCGCCACCAAGGCGCAGCATCCCGATGCGCTGCTCTTCTTCCGCATGGGCGACTTCTACGAATTGTTCTTCGGCGATGCGGAAGCGGCGGCGGAGGCGCTGGACATCGCCCTGACCTATCGCGGCGAGCACCGCGGCGAGCGGATCCCGATGTGCGGCGTCCCCGCCCACAGCCATGAATCCTACCTCGCCCGCCTGATCCGCCGCGGCTTCCGCGTAGCGATCTGCGAGCAGATGGAGACGCCGGAGGAAGCGAAGCGCCGCAAGGCGCCGACCCTCCGGCGGGAGGTGGTGCGCCTGGTCACCCCCGGCACCATCACCGAGGAGATGCTGCTGGAAGCCGCCCGCCCCGCCTGGCTGTTGGCTCTGGCGCCGGAGGAGGGGGCGGCGCTCGGCGCCGCCTGGCTGGATGTCTCGACCGGGCATTTCGGGACGGAGCGGCTGGCCCGCGCCGATCTCGCCGCCCTGCTGGCGCGGCTGGAGCCGGCGGAGGTGCTGGCGCCGGCGGCACTCGCCGCCGACCCGGTGCTGGCCGGCGCGCGGGTGACGGAGGCAACGCCGCCGCGGGACGGGGAGCGGCTGGTCCGCGAGACCTTTGATGTCGCCACGCTGGAGG
>CALGVL010000323.1 GCA_937930165.1 uncultured Acetobacteraceae bacterium | reverse complement strand
GCCGCGGCGATGGACTGCTCGGCGATCTGCTGCGGCGTGATCGGCAGGTAGTCGCTCATCGAGGGCGTGTGGATCGCGCCCGTCACCGCGCAGCTGATGATGACCTTGGCCATGGCGTTTCCCTTCCCGCTTGGTCCGCCGATCCTGCCGCCAAGCGGGAGCTTCCGCCAGAGGGCCCAGGTCAGCGCTGCATGTCACGGTCCTTGTCGCGGCTCGGCGTCACCGGCAGGGGCTTGTCGGGGCGCGGGCCGGGCTCGCCGCTGTGGCTCGCGTGGCCGCGATCCTGGTGGGCCATGGACTGCCCGCCGGTGCCGGTGAAGGGGCCGCCCATGCCGGCGGGGACATCGCCGCCGATCGGGGACTGCACCGCCGCCTCGCCCTCCCAGGATTGCAGCGCCTGGCCGGCGGGCATGGTCAGCCGCACCGTGTTGCCCTCCACGGAGGCGATCATGTCCTGCGGCAGCCAGTGATGCTCGCCCCCCGCCTGGGGATCGGCGCGGCGCAGCTTGATGCGGTTGTGGTCAACATGATCGACCGTGCCGACATGCCCGCCATCCGAGCCGACCACATCCATCTTCGGGCGGATATTGGTGAGATCCATGAGCCGGTCCTCCTCTGTCTGCGGGCAGAACGGCGGAGCGGAAGGAGGGATGCGCGGGACGGGGGGACTTTCCGCAGCCGGCATGCGCGGCCATGCTGCCGGGATGACAGGGGATGTGATGTGACCGGCCTGGTTCCGGCCCTGCCGCAGGGCTCGGCCCTGGCTTGGCTGCTGGCCGCTGCCCTGGCCGGCGGGCTGGCGCGCGGCTTCTCCGGCTTCGGGGCGGCGCTGATCTTCGTGCCGCTGGCCTCCGTGGCGCTCGGTCCGCAGGGGGCGGCGCCGCTGATGCTGGCGATGGAGGCGGTGGCCATCGCCCTGCTCACCCCCGGCGCCTGGCCCCTGGCGGACCGGCGAGAGGTCGGCTGGCTCTCGCTAGGGGCGTTGATCGGCACGCCGCTCGGCGCCGCGGTGCTGGTCTGGACCGATCCGCTGCTGCTGCGCTGGGGCGTGGCGCTGGTGATCCTGGGGCTGCTTGGCCTGGTGGTGTCCGGCTGGCGCTTCCGCGGGCGGCCGGCGCCGCCGCTGACGGTGGGGGTGGGGCTGGCGGGCGGTGTGCTGGGCGGGGTGGCCATGGTCAGCGGCCCACCGGTCATCGCCTACCTGCTGGGGCGCGAAACGACGGCGCGGCAGGTGCGCGCCTCCTTCGCCCTCTATCTGGCGGCGGGTGGGGTGATCGCGGGCGTTGCCTATGCCGCGGCGGGGCTACTGACGCCGGCGCTGGCGGCACCCTTCCTCGTGGCCGCGCCGGTCTATGGCCTGGGCATCTGGGGCGGCACGCGGATGTTCGGCCTGGCGAGCGAGCGCAGCTTCCGCCGCGCCTGCTACTGGATGATCGCCGCCTCGGCCCTGCTCAGCCTGCCGGCCTGGGACGGGGTGCTGCGCTAGCTGGACCCCAAGGCGCAATCGGGTCTGAAATAGTCGTCCAGCCAGAGGAGAAAACGAGGCATGGGCGGCAGCTACACGCCACGCGCTTTCAGGGCACTGACCTTCCATGACGCGGCGCAGCGCTTCGCCGCGGGTCAGGACAACCCGCGCGCTTATCTGGAAGCCTGCCTGGAAACCATCGCGGCACGCGAGCCGGTGGTGCGCGCCTTCGTCGTGCTGAACGAGGCCGGCGCCCGCGCCGCCGCCGATGCCAGCGCGGCGCGCTGGAAATCCGGCAGGCCGCTCTCGCCCATTGATGGCATGCCGATCGGCATCAAGGACCTGATCGAGACCCGCGACATGCCGACGCAGATGGGTTGCGCCGCCTATGCCGGGAATTTCCCGAAGCGTGACAGCGCCCTGGTGCAGGCGCTGCGGGAGGCGGGGGCGATCATCCTCGGCAAGACCGTGACGACGGAACTCGGCGCCGCGCATCCCGGCCCCACCACCAACCCGTTCAACCCGGAGCACACGCCGGGCGGCTCCTCCTCCGGCTCCGCCGCGGCAGTGGCGGCGCGGATGCTGCCGGCGGCGATCGGCACTCAGGTCGGCGGCTCCATCATCCGCCCGGCCAGCTATTGCGGCAATGTGGCGCTGAAGCCGACCCAGGGCGCGATCAACCGCGGCGAGCGCCAGGGCGCATCCCAGAGCACCGCCGGCGTCCATGCCGGCTGCATCGAGGATATGTGGCAGGTCGCGATCGAGATCGCGCAGCGGGTGGGCGGCGATCCCGGCTGCCCTGGTCTGTTCGGCCCCTCCTCGCCCCCCGTGCCGCAACGGCCGGAACGGCTGATCGCCATCGAGACCGAGGGCTGGGCGGAACTGGACGCCGCCTCGAAAGCCGCATTCGAGGCGGTGCTGGACCGGTTGCGCGCCCAGGGCATCACGGTGCTGCGGCGCGGCGACCATCCCTGGATCGACGCTTTTGAACGCAGCATTGCCAATGCGAAGACCATTTCCAACCGGATCACCGCCTTCGAGGCGCGCTGGAGCCTGCGCAACCTGGTGGCGGAGCATCCGGATGGCCTCTCCGCCCGCGGCAAGGCGCGTCTTGCCTCCGTGGAGGCGATGACGGTGGAGGAATTCCGCGACTGCCTGCTGCAGCGGGAGGAGATGCGCCGCCACCACGCGGCCCTGGCGCCGCTGGCGGATGCGCTGATCGCCCTCTCCTCCCCCGGCCCGGCGCCGGTCTGGAAGGGCGATGTGCCGGGCCAGCCCCTGGCGCCGCGGCCGACCGGCGACATCACCTTCAATGCCTGGACCTCGGCGCTCGGCTGCCCGGCGGTGACGGTGCCGCTCTGCGCCGTGGGCGGCCTGCCGCTCGGCGTGCAGGTGGTGGGCCAGCCGCATACCGATGCGCGGGTCGCGGCGCAGGCGCGCTGGCTGCTTGGGGCGGTGGAGCCGGTCACCCTGTAACGCCTGACTGCAACCGTGCCGCGGCCTCGGTGTTGGATCGCAAGGTTTGCGGCAGGAGGCGTGAGATGAAGCCGGGCAGCGCTTTGATGGCCGGTCTGCTCCTGGCGGCACTGGTGCTGGTGCCGCCGGCGATGGCACAGCAGGCACAGCAGGGCCTGGCCTATACGCAGCAACTCTCCCCGCCGGCGGTCCGGGCCGTGCAGGAGCGGCTGCAACAGGCGGGCGTCTACAACGGCCGGGTGGACGGCGTCTGGGGCCAGGACAGCCAGGCGGCGCTGGAACAATACCAGCAGCGGCAGGGCTTGCTGGTGACGGGCCAGCTTAACCAGGCGACGGCGGCGACCATGGGGCTGAACCCCGGGGCGCTGCTGGCGGCCGGCACCGGGCCCGCCCTGGGCGCCGGGGCGAATGCTGCGCCCGGGCCGCTCAGCCAGGCCGCGGTGCGCAACCTGCAATCGCGCCTCCGCACCCTCGGTTTCTATCGGGGTGGCATAGATGGGGTCTGGGGCCCTGGCACCCAGGGGGCAATCGAGCGCTTCCAGCAGGGGCGCGGCCTGCAGCCGACCGGGCAATTGAACCCGGCCACCGCCCAGGCCCTGGGGCTGGATCCCAACAATCTGGAAGCGCCGGTGCGCTGATCCCGCCTCAGCGCGC
>CALGVL010000322.1 GCA_937930165.1 uncultured Acetobacteraceae bacterium | reverse complement strand
CGAATTCCAGACCCCGCTCGGGTCGGTGAAGGACCGGATCGGCCTCGCGATGGTCGAGGCGGCGGAGCGCGAGGGGCTGATCCGCCCCGGCCAGTCCACCCTGGTCGAACCCACCTCCGGCAATACCGGGATCGCCCTTGCCTTCGTTGCCGCCGCCAAGGGCTACCGGCTGGTCGTGGTGATGCCGGATGGCGCCAGCATCGAGCGCCAGAAGATGATCCGGCTGATGGGCGGCGAGGTGGAGCTGACCCCGGCGAAGCGCGGCATGGCCGGCGCCATCGCGCGCGCCGAAGCGATCGTCGCCTCGACCCCCGGCGCCTGGATGCCGCGGCAGTTCGACAACCCGGCCAACCCCGCCATCCACGCCGCCACCACGGCGGAGGAGATCTGGGCCGATACCGGCGGCGCGGTGGATGTGGTGGTGGGTGGCGTCGGCACCGGCGGCACGCTGACCGGCATCGCCCGCGCCCTGAAGCCGCGCCGCCCCTCGCTGCGCGTGATCGGGGTGGAGCCGGCCGAGAGCGCCGTGCTCTCCGGCGACGAGCCGGGGCCGCACGACATCCAGGGCATCGGCGCCGGCTTCTGCCCCACCGTGCTGGAGCTGGACCTGCTGGATGCGGTGGAGCGGGTCGCGGAGCGCGACGCCTTCGCCGCCGCCCGGCGCTGCGCCGCGACCGAGGGGCTGCCCATCGGCATCTCCTCCGGCGCCGTGCTGCATGCGATGCTGGGGATCGCGCGGGATCCGAAGCTGGAGGGCGGGCTGGTGGTCGGCATCGCGGCGAGTTTCGCGGAACGTTATCTCTCCACTGAATTGTTCGCCGGGCTTTGATGCCCGGCTTCCTCCGCCCGGCCCTGGCCGGCGCCGCCGCCACCTGTTCGGGCAACGGGCTGGCGCGCTTCGCCTATGTGCCGATCTTCCCGGCCATGGTCACGGCCGGCTGGGTGGATGGGGGCGGCGCCGGGATGCTCGGAGCGGCGGCCCTGGCCGGCTACCTGTTCGGCACGCTGGGCGGGCGGCGGATGGCGCTGAGACTCGGCGTGCCGGGGGTGCTGGATCTCGGCATGGGGCTGGTGGTGCTCTCCATGGCGGCCTGCGCCTGGAATGGCGGCTTCTGGTGGCTGATGGGCTGGCGCGGCATGGCGGGGGTGGCCGGCGGGCTGCTGATGGCCCTGGCCGGGCCGGCGACCCAGGCGAGCGTCGCACCGCGCCTGCGCGGCACGGCGGGGGGCGTGGTGATCGGCGGGGTCGGCATCGGCGTCGCCGGCGGGGCGCTGCTGGTGCCGGCGCTGCTGCCGGCCGGGCTGCCCGCGACCTGGCTGGGGCTGGCGCTGGCCGTACTCCTGCTCTGGGGATTCGCGCATCCACGCTGGCCGGACATGGAATTGCGCGGTGCCGCGGCGGAGGCCCCGCCACGGGCACCCCTGCTGCTGCTGACCTATGGGCTGCATGCCGCCGGCATGGTGGCGCCGATGGTCTATCTGGCGGACCTCGCCGCGCGCGGCCGGGGGCTGGGGCTGGTCTACGGCTCCATCGCCTGGCTGCTCTTCGGCCTGGGCGGCATTGCGGGCGGCGTGCTGAGCGGCCGCGTCACCGACCGGATCGGCGGAAGGCCGACGCTGCTGCTGTGGCTGGCGATGCAGGTGCTCGCCCTGTTCCTGGCGCTGCTGCCGCAGCCCTGGCTGGTGCTGGCGGCTTCGGTGGCCGCCGGCTTCGCCGCCATCGGCGTGACCACCGTGACCCTGACAGTGACGCGGGAGGTCGCGCAGGCGCAGTCGGCGGCACTCTGGGTGCGCTGCACCGCGATCTTCGCCGTGGTGCAGGCGGGCATCGCCTTCGCCCTGGCGGCGCTGTTCGCGGCGACGGGGGAGAGCCATGCGGCGGTGTTCGGGGCAGGGCTCGGCTTCTCCGTCGCCGCATTCGGCGCCGCGGCGGCGCTTGCCCGCCAGCGGCCGTGATGCGGTCGCGCTCTCGCCACAAATCGCGCTAGCTTCCGCCCCGCCACTACCGGGGGTCGTCACATGCGCCGCACATTGCCCATCCTGCTCTGCCTGACCCTGCCGGCCACTGCGGCGGAATTGCCAGTGCGCAGCGTCACGCTCTCCAATGCCGGCCTGATGCAGATCGAGCGCGCGGGCAACCTGCCGCCCGATGCCTCCATCACCTTCCGCGCACCGGTCGAGACTGTGGACGATGTGCTGAAGAGCCTGCTGCTGCGCGACCCGGCTGGCCAGGTGGAGGGCGTGCACCTGCCGCCGCAGGATGCGGAGGCCGAGGCCTTCCGCGGCCTGCCGCTGCGCCCCGAGGATTTCGCCAGCCGCGCCACGCTGCTGCAGGCGCTCCGCGGGCAGGAGGTGCAGGCGGGCAGCGCCACCGGCCGCCTCGCCGCCGCTGAGGACACCGAAGCGGGCCTGCGCCTAACGCTGCTGACCCCGGACGGGCTGCGCCTGCTGCTGCTGCGGGAGGGCGAGGAGGTACGGCCGGCCGATGCGGCGCTGGCCGCCCGCCTCGCCCGTGCGGCGGAGGTAATGGCCGCCTCCCGCATCGCGGATGAACGGCTGATCGAGATCCGGCTGCGCGGCGCCCGGCAGCCGCGGGAGGTGGGCCTCTCCTATGTCGCCGGCGCGCCGCTCTGGAAGCCCTCCTGGCGGCTGGTGGTGCCGGCAGGCGATGGCCAGGGGGAGCGGCATGCGCGGCTGCAAGGCTGGGCGGTGGTGGAGAACCGCTCGGGCACGGATTGGGACGGGGTGCGGCTCTCGCTCGTCTCCGGCAATCCGGCAGCCTTCCACCAGGCGCTCTACGCGCCGATCCGGGTGCAGCGGCCGGAACTGCCGGTGCGGGTGGCGGAGCAGGTGCAGGTGCGGCCCGACACCGGCCCTCGCCCGGCCCCTCCTCCGCCGCCGCAGGTGAGCTGGGCCGCGCCAGCCCCCGCACCGGCCATGCCCCGCGCTGCCCGGCGCGGCGAGGAGGCGCAGCGCTTCTCCGACCAGATGGCCGCGGTGCCGGAGGCCGTCGCGGCCTCCTCGGCGGGGCGCGTCGCCTTCACCCTGCCGGCGCCGGTCTCCATCCGCAGCGGGCAGACGGCGAACCTGCCCTTCCTGGACGCCTCCCTGCCGGCGGAGCGGATCTGGTGGGTGCAGGATCTCTCGGCGCGGAACCCGCTGCAGGCGGTGAGGCTGCGCAACACCAGCGGGCATGTCCTGCCGGACGGCCTCGCGACCGTCTATGGCGCGGAGGGGGCGGAAGGCGGCGCCTATCTTGGCGATGCCGAGATCCGCGCCGTGGCGCCGGACGAGCAGCGCATCCTGGCCTTCGCCCGCGACCGCGACGTGCAGATCTCCTCCGCCAGCGCGAACAGCGAACAGCCGGCGCGGGTGGAGTTCCGCCGCCGCGTGGTCGTAGTCGGGACGATCCGGCGAGAGGAGACGGCACTGGCCATCGACCCGCATGGCGCCAGGGGCCGGCTGGTGGTGGACCTGCCGCGCCGCCCCGGCGCCACGCCCCGCTTCCCGGTGGCGGCGGAAGGCGATTTCGGCCTGCGGCACGAGGCGATGCTGGACGGCAGCGCCACCACCCTCCGCTTCGCCTGGGAGCGGGAGGGACAGACCGAGATCCCGCTGCTCGATCCCGGCCTCGGCGACCCGATCCTGCTGCGCTGGCGCGAGCTTGACCTGGAGCAGAGCCTCCGCCGCCTGCCCGGCGGCCCTGGCAGCCTGGAGGCGCTGCGCAAGGTGCTGGAGAAGCTGCCGGCCGATGCACCGGGCCGCGCCGGGCTGGAAGAGGTGGTGAACGCCCTGGCCGAGGCGCGCCGGCTGCTGGAGGCCGCCCGCACCGCCATCCGCCAGTATGCCGTGGCCGAGGCCGCGCTGACCCGCGCCCGTGCCGCGGTGGAGGACCGCACCGGACCAGAGCGCGAGGAGGCCCGCCGCCGCCTGAACCGCGCCAGCCTGGATGCGGAGCGCGCCGGCGCGGCGGCGGATGCCGCCTGGGAAGCCTGGCAGCGGGCGGCGCAGGAGGTGCTGGCGCGAACGGGCTGACCGGCGGGCCACCACAGCACGTCAGCGCTGCCGGTCAGGCCTCCGGGCCTGGCGGCCCTGCGGCCATCGGGGCCGCTCACCCCGGCCGGCGCGGCACCAGCAGGTTGGCGACCAGCACCTGCACCGGTTCGTCCCGCTGGTTGAGGGTAGTGGTGCGTGTCTTCACCAGGCCCTGATCGGGGCGGGAGCGGGAGGGGCGGGTTTCCAGCACCTCCACCTCCACCCGTAGCGTGTCGCCGGGGCGGACCGGGCGGGGCCAGCGCAATTCGTCCATGCCGGCGCCGATGATGCCGCCGGCGGGGCGGAACTCGCTGTCCACCAGCAGGCGCATGGTAAGGGCGGCGGTGTGCCAGCCGCTCGCCGCCAAGCCGCGGAAGATGGTGCCGCGTGCCGCCGCCTCGTCGAGGTGGAAGGGCTGCGGGTCGAAGGTGGTGGCGAAGGCGATGATGTCGGCCTCAGTCACCGTCAGCCGGCCGGAGCCGAAACGCTGCCCCGGGGCAAGGTCTTCGAGATAGCATCCTTCCATCTGCGGCTCCTCCTGTTCCGGGACGGGCCCGGCTGCCCGGTCCGGCGCCGGAGCCGCCCGCGCTTCCCCGGCCGCTCAGCCTACGCCGGTCTGCGACAGGATCACATCCTCGAGCCGTTGCAGGAGGCGCTGGACCGGGGCAGGCTTGATCAGGCGTGCAGTAGGCCCGCCAATGCCGCGCAGATCCGCCTCGGGCGCCAGGGGGTGGAAGCCGGTCACGACCACCACGGGGAGGCCGGGAATCCGATCACGCAGCCGGCGGATCACCTCGCGCCCATCCACATCGCCGTGCAGCCGGAGATCCACGATCGCCGCCGCCAGCTGCAGCCCGGGCTGCGCCGCGACCGCGAGGGCGCCGGCCCCGTCGGCCGCGAGGACGACGGCATAGCCATTGATTTCCAGGAGGTTCTCGAGATCGAGTGCCAGCAGGGCCTCGTCCTCAAGGACCAGGACGAGCGGCCGCCGGACGCCAGGCTGCGCCGGCCGCTGCGCCGGGGCGGGCTTCACAGGGTCGTCTGCCTTGGACATCACGGCTTCCGTCCACACGCATAACGCCCGGGCGGCATGCGGGATAAGGCAATCCGCCCAGCCCAGGGGATCCCGAATGGCAAATGCCGGGGATGCCCCCGGCAGCATGACGCAGAATCGAAACGATTTTCATCACTTTCTTGGGCAGCGGCGGATGCTGCCGCGCGACCGGGATGCCCGAGGCGTCAGGCCGGGCGAAGCGGCCGCCGTGCCCAGAGCGCCAGCGCCAGCACGCCGCAGCCCGCCAGGGCGAAGGCGCCGCGATAGCCCAGCACCGCCAGGCCCAGGCCGAAGGCCAAGGAGCCGGCGCTCTGGCCGAGGAAGAGCGCCAGGGCAAAGGCGCCGACCGCGGTGCCGCGGGCCTCCGGCAGCGCCTCGGTCGCCTGGGTCTGCAGCACGCCATGGAACATGTAGAAGACCAGGCCAAGCGCGATCTGCAGCGGCACCACCACCAGCCAGCCCGGCGCCAGCGCCAGGCCCCAGAGCCCCACGGCAAGGCCGGTTCCCCCAATGCCGAGCAGCCCACTCTCCCCGAAGCGGCGCACCAGGCGGCGCGCCAGGCGGGTATAGGCGAAGGCGCCGATGCCGAAGCCGGCGACGATCAGCCCGGCCTCCGCCGCATTGCGCCCGAAGCCCTGGATCAGGAAGGAACCGACATAGGGAAAGGCGCCGCCGAAAAGGAGGAAGCCGTTGAGGAAAGCGGTGCCCAGCAGCCTGCGCCCGGCGGGCCGGGCCAGCAATGCCCGATAGCCCGCCATGCCGCGCCCGCCCCCGGCCTGCTCCGGCCGGCGCCACAGGGCGGGGCCAAGGCGCCGCGCGAGGACGGCGCCCACCAGCAAGGCCAGCCCCCCGAGCACCAGGAAGGGCAGGCGCCAGCCGGCCAGCTCCGCCAGCACGCCGGAAACCGGGCCGGTAACAAGCTGCGCCATGACCATTCCGGTAAGGAAGCGGCCGATCGCCGCCTGCCTGTCCTCATAGGGCACGCTGTCGCCGATATGCGCCATCAGCAGCGGGATCACCGCGCCGGCGAAGCAGCCGGAGAAGGCGCGCAGCCCGATGAGCATCGGCAGCCCGGCGGCCTGGGCGCTGGCAAGCAGCCCGAGTCCGTAGAGCAGCAGGGCGAAGCAGGCGATGCGAATCTTGCCGAGGCGATCCCCAAGCGGCCCGGCGACGAGCTGCACCAGCCCATAGGGCAGGACGAAGCCGGCCACCACGCCGGTCGCGGCAGCGACCGTGACGCCGAGATCCGCGGCCAGCAGCGGCAGCAGCGGATCCAGCATGCGCATGCCGGATCCGGTGGTGAAGCCGGCAAGCGCGAAGAGCGCGGTGGGGAGCGAGGAAGACATCAGCCGGGGCGATAGGGACGCGCGTCTCGCGCCGCGTCAAGCGTCCCTCGCCACATCAGGCGGCGCTGGCCCGGACCGAGATTGACAGCCATGCACCTTGCATGGACCCTCGGCACTGGATGGAAACGACACCAAGAACCTGCTCCCCAGGCTGCGGGGAACCCCTATGAGCCCTCCCCAGCCATCAGACGAGGATCCGGCCGGACCGCCGCTGCTCGGCCAGGGCTTCCACTGGCAGGATCTGCAGGTCGGGCAACGCTTCCGCAGTTTTCGCCGCACCATCACCGAGACCGATCTCGTCACCTTCGTCTCGGTCACGGGCATGCTGGAACCGCTCTTCGTGGATGCGACCCATCAGGGCGCGATCGGGGGCCGCCCCGTGCCCGCTGCACTGACCTATGCGCTGATCGAGGGCATCCTGCTACGCACGATGCTGCACGGCACGGGCCTTGCCCTGCTTGAGGTGACACAGCGGGCCCTGGCCCCCGTGCGCGTCGGCGACACTATCGGGGCCGATGTCGTGGTGACGGAGATTCGCCCCACCTCGCGCGCCGGCCGCGCCGTGGTCACCAGCGATGTGCGGGTCATGAACCAGCACGGCGACTGCGTCATGGAATACACGGTGAAGCGCCTGGTGGCTGGCCGGCCTGGCGCCAGGGGAGGAGAGGAGGAATGATGAAGCGCCGACACGTCCTGGGGTTGGCAGCCGGCTTGCCGCTCGCCCGGCCCGCCCTCGCGCAGACGGCCTTCCCGCAGCGACCCGTGCGGCTCGTCGTCGCCTTCCCGCCGGGCGGCCCAACCGATGTGGTCGCCCGCATCCTGGCGGAGCGCATGGCGCGCGATCTCGGCCAGCCGATGGTGGTCGAGAACCGCGGCGGCGCGAATGGCAATATCGCGGCAGAGTATGTGGCGAAGGCCGATCCGGACGGTTACACGGTACTCTACAATACCTCCTCCATCGCGATCAGCCGGGCGCTTTATCGCCGGCTTGCCTATGATGTGCTGCGGGACCTGGCACCCGTGGCGCTGACCGCCGCGACACCCTTGGCACTGGTGGTGCATCCCTCGCTGCCGCCGCGCGATCCGCAGGGCTTCATTGCCTGGGCGCGAGCGAACAGCGGGAAGATCAGCTATTCCTCGGGCGGCATCGGCAATATCTCGCACCTGCTGAGCTTCCTGGTGCTGCGCCATATCGGGGCGGAAGCCGTGCATGTGCCCTATCGCGGCACCGCGGCGGCGCTGACGGACACCGCGGCGGGCAATGTGCAGTTCACCTCCGATACCATCGTCACCGCCCTGCCGCTGATCCAGGAAGGGCGGGTGCGGGCCATCGCCGTCAGTTCGGCGGAGCGCACGCCGCTACTGCCCGATGTACCCAGCATGGCGGAGTCCGGAATGATGCCGCCGGGCTTCGAGGTGGGCGCCTGGCAGGGAATTCTGGCACCCGCGCGCACCCCGCCCGCAGCGATCGCCCGGCTGAACGCCGCCGTGGGCGCAGCACTGGCCGATCCGGATGTGCGGGCGAGGCTGGCAGCACAGGGGGCACAGCCGACCGGCGGCACGGCGGAGGAATACGCGCGCTACCTGCGGGACGAAGTGCAGCGCTGGGGCCGCGTGGTGGCCGAGAGCGGCGCGGCGGCGGATTAGGGCAAGGTCCTTCCGAAGCCGCACCCGCCGCCTGGAGTCTCACCGCCCGAAGAAGGCGAAGTCGCCGCGCAGGGGATGCCAGATCCGCACCTGCCGGGCCTCGCGCAGAAGGTCGGGCAAGCGGGCCTCATAGTCGCGGCGGTAATCGCGCCGCATCTGCACCTCCACCAGATCCTCCTGGTCGGCCCAGGTCTCGTAGAGCATGAAGCGGCCGGGCTCCTCCGGGTCGCGGTGCAGGACGGCATTGATGAAGCTTGCCTCATGCCGCATGGCGTCCATCACCGGCGCCAGCAGGCCGAGGAATTCCTCCTCATGGCCGGGTTTGACGCAGAGGGAGACGACCACCACGATCGGGGCCCCATCGGCTGCCCCGGATACGCCCGTCATCACGGCATTTCGACCGCCCATCGCCTCGGCCTCCTCCACCAGGGCAGGGATCACGCCCTGCCGGGGATGGCCGCATCAGACAGGCATGGAGGATGGAGGTCGATAACCTCGGAGGTAGGATCGGCGCGAATTCAGGCGGCAGCCGCCTTGCGCCGCCGCTCGCTCTCGGTCTTGAGCTGCCCGCAGGCCGCCAGGATATCCCGCCCGCGCGGGCGGCGGATCGGACTGGCATAGCCGGCATCGTTCACGATGGCGGCGAAGCGGGCGATCGCCTCATGCGTGCTGGTCTGGTAGGGGCTGCCGGGCCAGGGGTTGAAGGGGATCAGGTTCACCTTGGCCGGGATGCCGCGGATCAGCCGCACCAGCTCCCGCGCCTCGGCCTCCGAATCGTTCACGCCGCGCAGCATGACGTATTCAAAGGTGATACGGCGCGCATTGCTGGCGCCGGGGTAGCGGCGACAGGCGGCAATCAGCTCCTCGATCGGGTATTTGTGGTTGAGCGGCACCAGCTCGTTGCGCAGCTCGTTCGTCACAGCATGCAGGGAGACGGCGAGGCCGACACCCAGCTCCTCCCCGCAGCGATCCATCATCGGCACCACGCCGCTGGTCGAGAGGGTGATGCGGCGGCGGGAGAGGCCGATCCCCTCATGATCCATGATGATCTTCAGGGCCTTGGCGGTGTTCTCGTAATTGTAGAGCGGCTCGCCCATGCCCATGACGACGATGTTGGAGAGCAGCCGCGGCTTGTCGTCCTTCGGGCTCGGCCATTCGCCGTAGCTGTCGCGCGCCGCCATGAACTGGCCGACGATCTCCGCCGCGCCCAGGTTGCGCACCAGCTTCTGCGTGCCGGTGTGGCAGAAGCGGCAGGAGAGGGTGCAGCCGACCTGGGTGCTGATGCAGACGGCGCCGCGCTCCTCCTCCAGGTCAGG
>CALGVL010000321.1 GCA_937930165.1 uncultured Acetobacteraceae bacterium | reverse complement strand
GGCCGGAAGTGCCTCGGGACGGGATGGCTGCCCGGAGCGGTCCTGCACCGCTGCGATGCTTCCCTCCGCTGGCCGTGCCGCCGCGGCTTCCTCGTCCAGGGCTGAGGCCGGCGCCACTCCAGCCGGTGCGGCAGCCACCGCCCGGGGCATGGCCTTGTCCCGGGCTCCCGGAGCATCTCCATCCTCCCCGGCTGCATCGGGTGCTTGCGCCGACAGGGCTGTGGCCAGCGGCGGCGAGATGCCGGGCCGGGCCGCCTCGCCCGCCGCTACGGGGGGCTGGCTGTCGGCTGGTGGCTGGGGCGCTTCGGCCTGAGTCGGCGGGACCGGCAGGGGCATCCCCCCCATGGCCTGGAGGGGGAGGGAAACGGAATGGTCTTGGGGCTCCAACCCGGCCGGGCCGGCTTGGTCCGCCTCCTCCGGCGCCCGGTCAGAGGGCGGTTCGGCCACCGGGATTGCGGCGGGAGATGCGGCTGCCTCTTCCGGCGCAGTGCCGGGCAGCGCGGCCGCCGGGTCAATCTCCGGGACCCGCACGGCCGCCCGCAGCAGCAGCGCCGCGAACCCCCCTTCCCCGCCGGTTGCTACCGGATGCCCTGCCGGCAGTGGGGCATCCGGTGGGATAGGGCTGAGGGAGGCGAGGGACATATCCATGGGGCAATCCGATCCGGGTCCGGTCGCCGCCTTGCGAAAGCCGCGCCAGGCGCCGGGCCGGTGCCTGCGGCAAGCCCGGCCGGTGCCACGGCAAAGCCTGCCGGGCACCCGGCAGGGCCGGCCGGCGCAGCTCGCCCCCGGGCTGGCACGGGGGCTGCACCCGGCCGCTCACCCGGCCGCGCCCCAGGCGGCCCGCAGCCCTTTGCAGGAGCACCGCCCATGTCCCTGTTCGGCTCTCTCACCACGGCGATCAGCGGCCTGACCGCCCAGAGCCGCGCGCTCGGCCACATCGCGGACAATGTCTCGAACGGCCAGACCGTCGGCTACAAGCGCGTGGACACCAATTTCGTCTCCTACCTCACGCAGTCCAGCAGCACGGCGCACAGTCCCGGCACGGTCATCGCCCGGCCGAGCTACACCAATTCGGTCGAGGGCCCGGTCGAGCAGTCGGACGTGCCGCTGGCCCTCGCCATCGGCGGCCAGGGCTTCTTCAGCGTCGCCGCCGTGAAGGGCACCCAGAACGGCCTGCCGCTGTTCGACGAGCGCCAATTCTTCACCCGCGCCGGCGACTTCCGCCTGAATGACGAAGGCTATCTGGTGAACGGCTCCGGCTACTACCTGCAGGGCTGGCCTGCCGATGCCGCCGGCAATCCGGACCGCAGCACGCTGGTGCCCATCCAGGTGCGGCAGCAGATCTTCAATCCCATCGCCACCAGCCGCATCGACCTCGCCGCCAACCTGCCGGTGGATACGGCGGCGGGGCCCGTCAGCACCCAGGTGCAGATCTATGATGCGCTGGGCCGGAAGCATGCGGTGCAGCTCACCTTCACCCCTGGCGCGGCCAACAACTGGACGCTCGGCATCAATGTCCCGGATGACATCACCTCCGCATCACGCGGGACGCTGGACCTGCAATTCGGCGGCGCGGCGGTGCCGCCGGTTCCGCCCGGCACGCTCGGCAGCTTCGCCAATGCGACCGGCTCCATCACCCCACCCGCCGGGGGTGCCGGCAATCCCGCCGACCTCACCTTCACGGTGGATTTCGGCGAGGGGCCGCAGACCGTCACCCTCTCCCTCGGCCGGTTCGGCCAGGCGCAGGGGCTGACGCAGCAGGAGTCGGGCCAGGAATTCGTCGTGCGCAACCTGGTGCCGGACGGGGTGCCGCTCGGCGCCTATTCCGGGCTCAGCATCCGCACGAATGGCGATGTCGCGGTAAATTACGACAACGGCCAGAGCCGCGTCATCGCCCGCGTGCCGCTGGTCGCCTTCAACGATCCGGAGAAGCTGCAGCGCCTGGACGGCCAGGCCTTCATGCGCACCGTGGAATCGGGGGAGGCACGGGTGACGGATGCGGCCTCGAACGGCGTTGGCAAGCTGGTCACCGGCTCGATCGAGCGGTCGAATGTGGACATCGCCTCGGAATTCACCAAGCTGATCGTCGCGCAGCGCGCCTATACGGCGAATACGCGGGTAGTGACCGCCAGCGACGAGATGCTGCAGGAAACACTGAACATGCGGCGCTGAGGCGGCACGGGTCTGAGAGGCCGGACCGGCCATGAGCCTCGACATCGCCCTCGGCATCGCCCGCAGCGGGCTGCTGGCCGTGCAGCGCAGCCTGGCGCAGGGCGCGCAGAACGTCGCCAATGCGGAGACGCCAGGCTACACGCGCAAGGCCGTGCCGCAGCAATCGGTCACGGTCGGCGGCACGCCCGCCGGGCTGCGCACGGGAGAGGCGCAGCGGGAGGTGGATGCGGCGCTGGTGGCGCGCCTGAATGCCAACCGCGCCGCCCTGGCGGCGGCGGAGGCGCGGGAAAGGCTGCTCACCGGCGTCGAGCAGGCGCATGGCACGGCCGAGGGCGGGTCCCTGGCCGATGCCCTGTCCGATCTGCAGGCCGGCTTCATCGCGCTGCGCAGTGCCCCGGCTGATGCGGGCAAGCAGATCAGCACGCTGGAGTCCGCACGGATCCTGGCGCAGCGGCTGAACGGGATCTCGACGGCCATCGGCGCGGCGCGGCAGCAGGCGCAGGACGGCATCGTGCAGGAGGTGGCGGAGGCCAATGCGGCGCTGCGCGAGATCGCCGCCCTGACCCTGCGGATCAGGTCCGCCGCCGACGGCAACACCGCGGCGCTGGAGGATCAGCGCGACTCAGCCATCGCCCGCCTGTCCGAAATCCTGGAGGTGCAGGCGATACGCCAGCCCGGCGGCGACCTGCTGCTGGTGGCGCGCGGCGGCATCGTGCTGCCGCTGGACCCGGATCGCGACGTGCTGGCGACGCAGGAAGCGACGGTGACCCCGGGAAGCTATTACGGCCCCGGCGGCACCCTGCCCGGCGTAACGCTGAACGGCATCGACATCACGGCGCAGATCACCGGTGGCAGGCTCGGCGAATACATCATGCTGCGCGACCGCACCCTGCCGCGCTACCAGGCGGAGGCCGACATCGCCGCGGTCAACCTCGCCTACCGCTTCGCGGCGGAGGGGCTGACCCTGTTCGCCGAGGCGGACGGCACGGTGCCGGATCCCGCCCTGCCCTATGCGGGCAGCGCACAGATCGGCTTCGCCGGGCGCATCCGCCTGAACCCGGAGGTCGAGGCCAATCCCGCGCTGCTGCGCGACGGCACCCCCGCCCCGGCCACGCCCAACCCGGACGGCTTCACCGAGCTGCTTGACCGCGTGCTGGACTTCACCTTCGGCGACAGTGCCGCCGCGGGCACGCCCTGGCCGGCGATCCGGACGACCGGGCTCGGCCCCGATGGCAGCCTCTCCTCCCCCTTCGCGGCCCCGGCAAGGCTGGCGGATTACGCCGCCCGCCTCACCGCCGCGCAGACCGGCGACCGCGCCGCGGCGACAATGGCGAAGCAGCAGGCGGAGGGGCTCCGTGACCTGCTGGAGACGCGCTTCGCCCAGGCCTCGGGCGTCGATGTCGATGCGGAGATGGCGGCGATGATCGCCTTGCAGAATGCCTATGCGGCGAATGCCCGGGTGCTCAGCACGCTGCAATCCATGTGGGATTCGCTGCTGGCGGCAGTGCGGTAAGGAGGTGGCTGGATGGCCAGGATCGACACGCTCGGGCGGCTGGATTCCGACACCGCGATGCTGCGGCTGCGGCTGCAGACGCTGACCCGGCAGCTCAGCACCGGCCTGCGGACGGAGGCGCCCGGCGACCTGGCGCCGCAATTGCCGCGGGCGCTGCAATTGCGCGCCGAGGCAGCGCGGCTCGACACCTATACCACGGCGATCGGCGAAGCACTCGGCCGGACACAGGTGATGCAGCAGGCGCTGGGTCGCCTGACCGAGATCGCCCGCGAATTCGGGGAGAAGGTCGCGGTGAAGCTGCTCCCCCCCGATCCGGAGGCCATCCCGCTGATCGCCGAGAACGCACGGCAGGCGCTGATCGAGGTGGGGCACCTGCTCAACACGCAGCATGCGGGCGAGTACCTGTTCGGCGGTTCGGATTTCGCCAACCCGCCGGTGCCGGATCCGGAGGGACTGCCCAACAGCGGCTTCGCCACGCAGATCGCGGCAGCGGTGAGCAGCCTCGGCGGCGGCAATGCCGCGGCGGTGGCCGCCGCCACCCGTGCCGCGGCGATGGATGACAGCCCCGGGGTCACGCCCTTCTCCGCCTTCCTCTCCGATCCCGCCACCGGCCTGGTGGAGCCGCGCCGCAGCCTGCCTGCAGAGGACGGGACACTGGTGCCCTACGGTATCCTCGCCAACCGCAATGCCGCCGCGCTCTCCAGCGGGGAGACCACCGGCTCCTGGATCCGCGACCTGCTGCGCGGCCTGGCCAGCCTGGCGGCACTGACCCCGGCGCAGGCCACCCTGCCGCAGGATTTCCCGCAATTCGCCGCCACCATCCGCGACGGGCTGCAGAGCGCCATCGCCGCCCTGGCCGACGAGGCCGGCGCGCTGGGCCTGACCGAGGCGCGGCTGGAGAGCATCCGGGATCGGCACGCGGCGGTGCAGACCACCCTGCAGACCCAGCTCTCCGACATTCAAGAGGTGGACCTGGCGGAGGTGCTGACCCGGCTGCAGGCGACTCGGACCACCCTGGAGGCGAGCTACGCCGCGATCAGCCGGATCGGCTCACTGACCCTCACGCAATTCCTGATCTGAGGGTCCGGCCAGTGCGGCTTCAGCATGCGTTAAGCGGGCCCGGCGAGACTGGGCGGGAGCGAAGGGAAACAAGATGTCCACGCTGGTGATCGAACTGCGGCAGGGCGACATGATGGTCGTCAATGGCGCGCCGATCCGCTTCCGCAACCGGACCCGGATCGAATTGGCGGCGAAGGCGCGCTTCCTGTTCGGCAAGCAGATCATGCCGCCGGAAGCCGCCACCACGCCGGCGCGCCGCATCTATTTCGCGCTGCAGACCGCCTATATCGGCAACGAGGAGGAACGCGCCGGGGGCCTGGCCGCCGCCCGTGAGCTGATCCGGGAATTCCAGGAGGCCACGACCTCCGCCATGGCGCAGAAGATGCTGCAGGACGCCCTGGCCCTGGCCGAGGGGGATGATGGCTATCAGGCGCTGAAGCTCGCCCGGCGCGTCATGCAGCATGAGCAGGAGGTGCTGGGCCTGCCGCCCCCCGCCCTGGCCCGGCAGGAGGCGACAAGGCGGCCGCTGCCGGCGGAGACATTTTGCGATGGGTGACACCGCCACCGCCATCCCGGCGCTGCGCCGCGCCCTGGCGCCGGGAGCCGAGGAGAAGGCACTGGCGCGGCTCGCCAAGGATCCGCAGATCAACCGGCAGCTTGACCAATTCGCCAAAGCGGTGGCGAAGGCGTCCGACCTGAAGGCGGCGCTGCGCGATCCGCGGGTGCTCGGCGTGCTGCTGCCGGCGCTCGGCCTGCCGGATGCGGTGGGCCAGGCGGGGCTGGCGCTGCGGGCGCTGACCGCCGATCCGAAGGATCCGGAGGGGCTGCTCGCCAGGCTGCCAGACAAGCGCTGGAAGGCCGCCGCCGAAGCACTGAACCTGCAGGAGCGCGGGCTGGAGGCGCTGCGCGACCCGAAGACCCAGGCCCTGCTGGCCGAAGGGCTGCGGCGGCTGAGCTGGCAGAAGGAATTGGATGCGGACCAGCCCGGCATCAGCGACGCCATGCTGTTCCGGGAGCGCGCGGCGAGCGTGACGAGCGCCTATGACCTGCTGGGCGACCCCGTGTTGCGCCGGGTGATCACCGGCGCGCTCGGCCTGCCGCAGCAGATCGCGGTGCAGCCGGTGGAGACCCAGGCACGCGCCATCACCAGCCGGCTGGACCTCAGCAAGCTGCAGAACCCGCGGGAGGTGGCGAAGCTGGCGGAACGCTATGTGGTGGCCGCGGCGGCGACGGAAGCCGGCAGCACGGTCTCGCCCCTGTCCGGGCTGCTCGGGCTGCTGCCTGCGGGCGGGTTGCTGGTCTGAACCGGCGCCGCCAACGCGGCGGCGGCCGGCCCGGATGTCCGGGCGGCGCTGCGATAGGCTTCCAGTTCCCGCCGCGTCGGGATGGTCGCGGCGACCTCTCCCGCGCTGTTGCGAAATTCCAGGACCACGAGGCCGAGTGCGGGCTCCAGCCGCAGGGCCGGATTCGGCAGAGCCGGGGCCGGAGCGTCCGCCACTGCCGACCCTGGCCCCCCCATGGCGCGCACCGGCGCCGCGGCGGCCGTGACCGCCGCGGCACGGTAGAGGGGTATCGATGGCAATTGGGGCATCGCGAACCTCGCCCCATTCAGAACGGAAAAGAATGAAGAAGGCGTTTACGCCGCATCCCTCAGGGGGAGCCGGTCTGCGCATCCGCCCCTTCCGGCCGGCCCCCTATTCCCGGCGGAGGAGCCCGTCCACCAGCCGGTCGGCCCAGGCACGGGAGCGGAAGTCCCGCCGCAGCGCCTCCTCATCGTACTCCTCCCGCACCCAGTCCAGGAAGGATCGCCGCCGCTCCCGCCAGGCCTGGGCATAGAGGGCGAAGAAGGCGTCCAGGATGCCGGTGCGGCTCTGCCGGACATGACCCCAGCGGAGGGAAAGTTGCTCCAGCGCCGCCTCCGGCGGGCGGCCCTGCAGCAGCAGCCAGAGCCCGGCGGCGAGGCCGGTGCGGTCGGCGCCGGACTTGCAGTGGATCAGTGCCGGCTCCTGCATGGTCCGGTAGATCTCGGCCAGGCGCAGGATGCGGTCCCGGTGCGGCGCGCCGCGACTCTCGAAGGGCGCGTCGAAATGGGCCAGGCCAAGCTCCGCCGCGGCCGCGCGGGTGAGCTGGTCGGAGCCGCAGTCGAGCCGGTGGCCACGCAGGTTGATAACGGTCCGCAACCCGAAACGGCGGGCGGCCTGCCGAAGCTGCCAGGGCAGCGGGTGGTTGGAGCGGTAGAGCCGCCCGCTCTCCACCACCCCCCAGTTGCGCCAGGGCAGGCGCAGCAGTGCATGGTCCACGAACAGGCTGTTCAGCCAGGCGGTGCGGTGGGGCTGGCGGATCTCCGGGACGGTGGCCATGGCGCGGGTATGAGCTACCCGGCAACACAGCGCCAGGGGGAGCGGCCGGGGGAACGGCGCCTGTCGCGGCGGCGTTGTCCTGCAACCACAGCGCAGCATCCAGGGGGCGATTCATGTCGAAGGCGCATCTGCCGCCGGTCCCGCCGGCGAATCGCAGCACCAAGGGCCCGGGCCCGCAGGGTCATGAGGGCGAAGTCTCGGCCGAGGCCGCGGAGGCCAACAAGGAATCGAAGGACCGTCACCTGGGTGAGCAGGGCCGCCAGGGCAACGTCAAGCAGAACACCACCCACCAGGGCTACCAGCAGGACCGTTGAGGCAGTCGCACCCATGAAAGAGCAGCGCGGCGAGCACGACGTGAACCGCAACAAGGGTGGCCCGGGCAGCAGCCACCAGGGCGGCAGCCATCATCAGCGCGCCCAGCAATCCGCGGAGGACCAGCGCCCCGATCCGGGCGAGCCGACCAATCCCGACCGTTCCCGGATTTCCGGCGGCGGCGGGGAGCGGGACCGCCACCACACCCACGATCCGAAAACCAAGAGATAAGCGGCGGGGGCCTCGCCCCCGCCGCAGCGACAATCCTCTCCGGCCTAATCCATCTGCGCGCCGGAGATGCGCACCATCTCCTTCCACTTCGGCATCTCGGAGCGGATAAAGGCCATCGTCTCCTCCGGCGTAGTGCCGAGCAGCTTCGCGCCCATGCCCAGTGCCCGCTGCTGCACTGCCGGATCAGCGGTGACGGCGCGGATCTCCTTGCTCAGCCGGTCCACGATGGGCCGTGGCGTGCCGGCCGGCACGGCGAAGTTGGTCCAGGAGGTGACGTTGAAGTCCTTGATCCCCGCCTCCTGCATGGTCGGAACATCCGGCAGGGTCGGGAAACGCTCGGCGCTGGTGACCGCAAGGGCGCGCATCCGCCCCTCCTTGATCACCGGGACATAGCTGGCGAGGTTGTCGACGGCGAATTGGACATCGCCCGCCAGCATAGCCGGAATGGTCTGCGCCGCCCCACGGAAGGGCACATGGACGCCGTTGATGCCGGTGCGCTCCACGAACAGCGCCGCCGAGAGATGCGGCGTGGTGCCGACGCCGGGCGAGCCGTAGCTGACGCCTTCCCGCCGCTGCTTCGCCCAGGCGATGAATTCCTGCAGCGTCTTCGCCGGCACATGCTGGGTCGGCACCACCGCGACGTTCGGGAATTCCCAGGTCATGGTGAGCGGCTGCAGGTCCTTCTCCGCATTGAAGGGCATGTTGCGGTAGAGGTACTGGTTGATGGCCCAGATGCCGACCGCGGCGCAGGCGATGGTATAGCCATCCGGCGCCGCCTTCGCGACGACATCGGCCCCGATATTGCCGCCGGCCCCCGGCCGGTTCTCCACCACCACCGGCTGACCGAGCCGGTTGGAGAGCTGTTCCGCCAGCACCCGCGTCAGCACGTCCAGCGAGCCTCCCGGCGGATAGCCGACGACGATGCGCAGCGGCCGGTCGGGCCAGTTTCCGGTTCCCTGGGCAATGGCCGGCCGGACCAGGCCGGCGGCGGTGGCGCCGAGCGTGGCGGCGAGCAGGGTACGGCGAGTTGTCATGGGTTCCTCCGGCTGTGATATCTTGCAAGGGGGGCTTAGGGGACGGGCATCGCCGCGTCCACCGGGCAGGGCAACGTCGCCGCAGGGCACCTTGCCGCCCGCGGGAGTGATAGCGACGAAAGATGAATCATCAATTTGCGCCGCAGGGCGGCATCCCTGACGCATGTCCTGTTCGAGCCGAAGCAGGACCAGGCGCCAGGATCGCGCAACACCCCAACCGCGACGCCTTCGGCTGCCGCTACGCCGGTTTCGGCGGTCGGGCGTCGCGGCTCCAGCGCCGCCGGAGCGCCTGGCCCTCCCCCTTACAAGCTGGCGCTCGACCGCCGCCTGCCGGGCACGCGGCTTGCCGCGCTTTGCCGGAAGGCGGCCGTCAGCAGTCGAGCACGATATTCCCGATGCAGCGCCCCTGTTCCACCATCTCATGTGCCCGCACGCAGTCGGAAAGCGGCAGGCGGGCGGCAATGGCATGCTGCAGCAACCCGCGCTCCAGCCAGGGAATGAGCGCGCCGATGGCGGTGCGGCGCTGCGCCTCGGTGAGTTCGTAGACAATAAAGAATCGGACCGCGATTCCCTTCAGGATCGCCGGGCCGAATTCCAGGCTCGCGGCAGCCTCATTCGACCCATAAGCGACGCAGAGCCCACCCTGCGCCAGGATGGCCGGCAGCATCCTGGCATTGCCGGAGAGGTCCACCTCCACCACCCGGTCCACGCCATTCCCGCCGGTCAGCGCCGCGATTCGCTCCGGCAGGTTCTCCTGCCGGTAGTTGATCGTCGCGTCGGCGCCGGCGGCCAGGGCATGGGCCGCCTTCTCCTCGCCGCTGACAGTGGCCAGGACCTGCGCCGCGCCGAGCAGCCGGGCGAATTGGATGGCGTAATGCCCGACCGCGCCGGCCCCGCCCGTCACCAGCACGCGCTGCCCGGTGACGCCGCCATCCGTCAGCACCGCATGCAGCGCCGTCAGCGCCGGAATGCCGAGGCAGGCGCCAGCATCAAAGCCGGTATTGTCCGGCAGCCGCACCGCCTGGGCTGAGGGCAGTGCGATATACTCGGCCGCGGTGCCGAAGGGGCGCTTCCACTGGCCATTCCAGATCCAGACCCGCTCGCCGATGCGGGCGCGGTCCACGCCCTCGCCCACCGCCTCGATATGCCCGGCGCCGTCGCTGTGCGGGACGACGCGCGGGAATACTTTCGGCCGTGTCCGCCCGAGTCGTGTCTTCCAGTCCGAGGGATTCACGCCGGAGGTGGCGAGGCGCACCAGCACCTCGCCCGGGCCGGGGCTCGGCGTCGGCAGGTCGCCATAGGTCAGGACCTCGGCGGCCGGGCCGTTCCGGTCGTACCAAACTGCTTTCATGCCTGGCCGAACCTCGTCTTGCTGAAGGGCAGGCTGCGGATGCGCTGCCCGGTGAGGGTAGCGACGGCATTGGCCACGGCCGGCGGGACGCCCGGCAGGCCAGGCTCGCCGATGCCGCCCATGGGGGCGCCGCTCTCCACCACGCGCACATGCACGCGCGGCATGCGGTCGCTGCGCAGCACGGTATAGGTGTCGAAATTCCGGGTCTTCGGCTCGCCGCGCTCGAAGATCACCTCCTCGGCCAGGGCCGAGGACAGGCCGATGGCGACGGCGGATTCCACCTGCTGCGCGATGATCCGCGGGTTCACCGCCTGGCCCGGATCGATTGCCACCCAGACATCGTGCACCACCACCTCGCCCTGGTCGATGGAAACCTCGGCGATGGTCGCCACCTCGCTGCCGAAGGGCGAGGCCATGGCGAGGCCGCGGGCGCGGCGCGAGCCGTCCGGTGCCTCGAAGGGCTGGCCGCGCCAGCCGCCGGCAAGCTCCGTCACCGCCTTCAGCAGGTTCAGGTGCCGCGGGCTATGCTGCAGCAGCGTCTGGCGGAAGGCGAGCGGATCGCGCCCCGCCGCCTGCGCCACCTCATCGAGGAAGCATTCGAAGAAGAAGTCGTTCATCGAATGCCCGACCGAGCGCCAGAAGCCGAGATTGACCCCCGGCGGATGCGGCACCGGCACATACTCGATGCGCTTGTTGGCGACGCGGTAGGGCTTGCCGCTCAGCCCTTCCATGATGGAGCCGTCGATCGGCGGGTTGCCGAGCCGCGCCGCGCCGAAATGGCGCGTGATCGGCCCCTCGCCGTAACCCGCCGCATGCAGCGCCACCAGCTTCCCCTGATTGTCCAGCCCCGCCCGGAAATTGGCGAAGGCGAGCGGCCGGTAGGCGTCGCGGCGGAATTCCTCCTCCCGCGTCCAGATCACCTTGACCGGCCTGCCCACCGCCTTGGCCAGCCGGATTGCCTGCGGCATCGGGTTGCCGGGGCCATAGGCGAAATGCCGGCCGAAGAAACCGCCCAGCGGCGGGGTGTGGATGCGCACCTTCGCCGGCTCGATCCCCGCCTCCCGCGCGGCGACGGACTGGAAGACCTCCGGCACCTGGTTCGGCACCCAGACATCCAGCGTGCCATCCGCATTGAAGCGGGCGAGCGCGGAGGGCGGCTCGATCTGTGCATGGGCGAGATAGGGGGCGTCGTATTCCGCCTCGATCACCCGCGCGGCGCGCTGCAGGGCGGCCTCGACATCGCCGGCCTGTTCCGCGGGATTGCCGGGGCGGCCCTTGGCACCCTTCAGGCTGTCCAGCATGGTGGCGTTGGAGAAATCCTCCGCCAGGACCGGGCCGGAGAGCGCGGTCCAGATCACCTGCAGGCTCTCCACCGCCTTGCGGGCATGCCAGAAACTGTCCGCCACCACCGCGACGGCGCCGGGCAGGCGGTGCACGGAATGCACGCCGGGCATCGCCTTCACCTGCGCCTCATTGCCGAATTCCCCCGGCTGGGCGCCGGCGCGCGGGGCATGGACCACGGCGGCCTGCAACATGCCCTCCACCTTCAGGTCGATGGCATATTGCACGCGGCCGGTCGCGCGCTCCCGCATACCGAGCCGCGGCACCGGCTTGCCGATCAGGCGGAAATTCTTCGGATCCTTCAGCGGTGCATCAGCCGGCGGGGTCAGGGCGGCGGCCAGCGCGGCCAGCTCGCCATACTCCGCAGCGCGCCCGGAGGCGCGATGCAGCACCCGGCCCGGCTCCGTGACCAGGTCCTTCGCCGGCACGGACCACTGCTCCGCCGCGGCCTGCAGCAGCATGGCGCGCGCCGTCGCACCCAATTTCCGGAAATGCGCGTAGGAAGAGCGGACGGAAAGGCTGCCGCCGGTCAGCCGCCGCTGCCCGTTCGCCACCACCATGTAGTCGGCCCCGGGCGGGGCGCAGGTGACGGTGAAGCGGGCGGGATCGGCATCCAGCTCCTCGGCGACGATCTGGGCGATGGCGGTGTCCACCCCCTGCCCGCCCTCGACGAAGGGGCTGCGCAGATGGATGGTGCCGTCCGGGCGGATATTGAGATAGGCGGCGACCTTGGTGGCGTGCTGCAGCCCGCCAGTCGCCTGAGCCCGGGCCACGCGGCCGGGCATCCCGGCGCCGAGCAGCAGCCCGGCCACCGCGACGCCACCGAGCAGCCCGCGGCGGGAGAGGTTCAGGGTCTCGCCGGCCTCGATCCGGGCGAGCAGCGCCTCCTCGACCTGCATGGCCTGGTCCTCCCGCTCAAGCGGCGTCCGCCGCCTGCCGGATGGCGGCGGCGATCGCGTTGTAGGTGCCGCAGCGGCAGATATTGGTCATCGCCGCCCGGATATCGGCCGCATCGGGCTTCGGCGTCGTGGTCAGCAGCGCCGTCGCGGCCATCACCTGGCCGGACTGGCAGTAGCCGCATTGCGGCACCTCCTGCGCCACCCAGGCCTCGACCACGCGGCGGCCGACCGGATCCTTCTCGATCGCCTCGATGGTGGTGACGCGGGCCCCCCTCACGGCATCCACCGGCACGGAGCAGGATCGCGTCGCCTGGCCGTCCACCAGCACGGTGCAGGCGCCGCACTGGGCGATGCCGCAACCGTATTTCGTGCCCGTCAGGCCGAGCGTGTCGCGCAGCACCCAGAGCAGCGGGGTGTCGGCCTCCACTTCTACACGCCTCGTCTCGCCATTGACGGTGAGCTCGATCATCGCTTCCGCATCTCCCGGCCGTCTCGCGCGGGCAGAGGATAGGAACTGCGCCACGAAGGGCAAATCCTTTCCGGGGTGCCGCAACCGGCCTCACGCGGCGGTGCGGAGTCCTGCGCGGGCATCAGGGCCAGGCCGCCTCGGGCGGCATGGACATCAGGATTGCCTCAACATTCCCGCCGGTCCTGAGGCCGAACAGCGTGCCGCGGTCATGGAGCAGGTTGAACTCCACATAGCGGCCGCGGCGGATGAGCTGGTGCTGCCGCTCCGCCGCGGTCCAGCTCTCCCGCATCCGGTGGCGGACGATGGCCGGATAGACCTCCAGGAAGGCGCGGCCGACATCCTGGACGAAGGCGAAATCCGCCGCCGTGCCCTTGCCCGGCGTCCGGTCGCCCAGCCAGTCGAAGAAGATGCCGCCGAGGCCGCGCGCCTCCCCCCGGTGCGGCAGGAAGAAATACTCGTCGCACCAGGCCTTGAAGCGGGGATAGTAGCCGGGGTCGTGGCGGTCGCAGGCGGCCTTGAAGGCGGCGTGGAAGCGGGCCGCGTCCTCCCGTGACTCGGGGGCATCCAGTGCCATGGGGGTGATGTCCCCGCCGCCGCCGAACCAGGCGCGGGTGGTGCAGATGAAGCGGGTGTTCATATGCGCCGCCGGCACGCGCGGGCTGCGCATATGCGCCACCAGGGAGACACCGGTGGCGAAGAAGCGCGGATCCTCCTCCGCCCCCGGGATCTGGCGGCGGAATTCGGGGGAAAACTCGCCATGCACGGTGGAGACATTCACCCCGACCTTCTCGAAGACCCGGCCGCGCATGATGCTCATCACCCCGCCGCCGCCGCCGGGACGGGACCATGCGGTGCGCTCGAAACGGCCGGGCGGCAGGGCGGCATGCGGGCCGGTGTCGCATTCCGCCTCGATCGCCTCGAAGGCGGCGCAGAGGCGGTCGCGCAGCTCCTCGAACCAGATGCGGGCCGGCTCGGCGAAGGGATGCGCCTCGGGCGCGGCGGAATCGGGGGCGGAAGCGGCGGTCGCGGCGGCGTCGGTCAAGTCGTGCTCCTGCGCGGCATATCGGTGGGGTTGCGGGTCCGGCGGATTGCCACCCCGCACGGCCTAGCTTTATATGCGCCGCGGCGCGATGGGGGAGCGCGGGTTCCGCCTTGGCCGGAATTGGCCTCCCCCGCCGCGAAGGGGTGCCTGGCGAGGCCCGCCTGCAGGCGGGTCCCGGCGGGTGCTCGGGCATATCGCATTCGGCCCCCGCCGGTCCCGCCCCGGGATGCGGGCGTGGCCGGGATCAGGGACGAAGAGGCATGGCCGATACTTTGGCGCCCCCTGGGGCGCCCCACACGTCGCCCCCCGCCGCCGAGACTGGCGAAACCCGCCGGGACTTCCTGCAATTGGTGACCACGGCCTTCGCGGCAGTGGGCGTGGGCGTCGTCGTCTGGCCCTTCATCGCCTCGATGAACCCGGCCCGCGACGTCCTGGCGCTGTCCACCACCGATGTGGACCTCTCCCAGGTCGCGGCCGGCGCCGCGATTACGGTGATGTGGCGCGGCAAGCCGATTTTCGTGCGCAACCGCACCGAGAAGGAGATCCAGGAGGCGCGCTCCGTCCCGCTCTCCGCCCTCCCGGATCCGGAGACGGACCAGTCGCGGGTGCAGAAGGATCCCTGGCTGGTCGTGGTCGGCATCTGCACGCATCTCGGCTGCGTGCCGCTGGGCCAGAAGCCCACGGATCCGCGCGGCGAGTTTGGCGGGTGGTTCTGCCCCTGCCATGGCAGCGCGTACGACACCTCGGGGCGCATCAGGAAGGGGCCGGCACCGGCCAACCTGGAAGTGCCCCCGTATTCCTTCACCTCCGACACGCAGATTCGGATCGGCTGAGCGGGCCCGCTCGCCAAGGGCCCGGCCCGAGGCGAGCAACGGCCCTGCAGACAAGGAGCGCCCCATGGCCGCCGGCCAGCACAAGAGCGATTTCGCCAACCCGGTGGTGCGCTGGATCGACGCGCGCCTGCCGGTCTTCACCATGATGCAGAAGGAGTACGGGACGTTCCCCACGCCCCGGAACTTCAACTACTTCTGGAATTTCGGCGCCCTGGCGATGGTCAACCTGTTGATCATGATCGCCACCGGCATCTTCCTGGCGATGCAGTACACGCCGCATGTCGACTACGCCTTCGATTCCGTCGAGCGCATCATGCGCGACGTGAATTACGGCTGGCTGCTGCGCTACGTGCACGCCAACGGCGCCAGCATGTTCTTCATCGTGGTCTACATCCACATCTGGCGCGGCTTCTACTACGGCTCCTACAAGGCGCCGCGGGAGCTGCTGTGGATGATCGGCGTGGTCATCTTCCTGCTGATGATGGCCACCGCCTTCATGGGCTACGTCCTGCCCTGGGGCCAGATGTCCTTCTGGGGCGCCACGGTCATCACCAACCTGTTCAGCGCCTTCCCGGTGGTCGGCGAGAGCATCGTGACCTGGCTCTGGGGCGGGTTCAGCGTCGGCAATCCCACGCTCAACCGCTTCTTCAGCCTGCACTACCTGCTGCCCTTCGTGATCTTCGGCGTGGTCTTCCTGCATGTCGCCGCGCTGCACGTCACGGGCTCCAACAACCCGCTCGGCATTGACCCGAAGGGGCCGCAGGACACTGTGCCCTTCCACCCCTACTACACGGTGAAGGACAGCGTCGGGCTGGTCGTCTACTTCATCGTCTTCGCGATCCTGGTGTTCTTCTTCCCGAACTACCTGGGCCACCCGGACAACTACATCCCGGCCAACCCGCTGGTGACGCCGCCGCATATCGTGCCGGAATGGTACTTCCTGCCCTTCTACGCCATCCTGCGCGCGGTGCCGGACAAGCTGGGCGGCGTGCTGCTGATGTTCGGCTCCATCCTGATCTGGTTCGTGGTGCCCTGGCTGGACACCAGCCCGGTTCGCTCCATGCGCTTCCGGCCGATCGCCAAGTGGTTCCTGTTCCTCTGGACCATCGCCTTCCTGGTGCTGATGTACTGCGGCGCCAAGCCGCCGGAGGGGATCTATGTGGTCCTGGCCAGGGTCGCGACGATCTACTACTTCGCCTACTTCCTGGTGATCCTGCCGCTGCTCGGCCGGCTGGAGCGGCCGCTGCCGCTGCCGGAGAGCATCGCCCGTCCCGTTCTGCGCGGCGGCGGCCCCCT
>CALGVL010000320.1 GCA_937930165.1 uncultured Acetobacteraceae bacterium | reverse complement strand
CAAGCAGAAGCCGGCATACGAGATTGGTCAGTGACTGGAGTTCAGACGTGTGCTCTTCCGATCTCCGCTCAGCGCGAGGGCGACGGCCAGCGCGTAGCGGTGCGTCTGAGCCCATACGAGTCGCAGCTCCTTGTTATCGGCGCGGAGGAACTACCTGCCGCCGAGGCGCCGCCCGAGCTGCCGAGCTGGGTCCTTTTGCATGAGTTGGCCCATGCCATGACCAGCACCGCCGATGGCAGGAATGACGGGCATGGCCCGGGCTTCGTCGGCATCTATCTGCGCCTGCTCTCCCGCCATGCGCGCATGCCCTTCGAGGAATTGGCGGCTTCCCTGACCGCTGCCGGCATCCCCTTCGATCCGGAGGCAAGGCCGGTCTTCCTGGATCCTTGATGCCGATGACCCGGGACAGGCCCTAAGCCGCAGGGACCGGCACCAGCCCGTGCCGCAGCATCGTTTCCCTCATCCTCGCCAGGTCGGGGGCGCCTTCGGCCAGCAGCGTCGCCATCTCCCGGAAATAGGCGGGACCGAGCATGCCGGGGCTCAGGATGCAGAGGCAGGTTGCGGGTTCCTGCGTGCCGTTGCTGAAGCCGTGGACGACCCCGCGCCTGATGAAGACGGTTTGCCCAGGTCCCACGGCGATATCCTGGCCATCGACCCGCCAGGTCGTGATCCCGGCCAGGCCGTAGACGGTTTCATCCCAGTTCTCGTGATAATGGGGCACCGGCATCCGGGCGTTCGGTTGCACCGTCATCTCGAACAGGTCGAGGCTGCCTCCGGTCGCGTCCTTGCTCTGCAGGAACCGCAGTTCCAGGCCGCCTATCCGAATCGTTTCGGCCATCGTTCCGCCTCCCCTTCCGTCTGCCGGTCCGGTCCCGGCATCGGCGCTCATCCTACCTCACCGGCGCGCTGGCAGTGGCGCCTTCGCACGGCCAGGCCGGGTCGCAGCGCGGCCGGTCTTCCTGGATGCCTGAATCGCGCTACTCTCGCCGCCGGACATGGAGAGGAAGCGCAAGGATGCGTCCAAGATTGGCCTTCGTCGGCGCCGGCGCGGTGGGCGGCTATGTCGGCGGGCACCTGTCCCGCCTCGGCCATGACGTCACTCTGATCGACCCCTGGCCCGAGCATGTGGAGACGATCCGCCGCCGCGGCCTGGAACTTTCCGGCGTGACGGAGGCGGAGCACTGCATCGTGCAGGTGCCGACCATGCACCTGACGGAAGTGCAGTCCATCTCCAAGCAGCGGCCCATTGATGTCGCCTTCATCTCGGTGAAGTCCTACGACACGGAATGGGCGACGCATCTCATCGCGCCCTATCTGAGCGAGACGGGCTTCGTCGTCAGCCTGCAGAACTGCATCAACGAGGAGCGGATCGCCGGCATCGTCGGCTGGGGCCGCACCGTCGGCATGATCGCCGCCACCATCTCGGTGGATCTCTACGAGGCCGGGCGCATCCGCCGCACCGTGCCGATGGGCGGCAAGACCCGCACGGTGTTCCGCGTCGGAGAGGTCCATGGCCGCATCACCCCGCGCGTGGAGATGCTGGGCGAGATGGTCGCCGGCATCGACAGCGTGAAGGTGACGACCAATCTCTGGGGCGAGCGTTGGTCGAAGCTCTGCGTCAATGCCATGCGCAACGGCATCAGCGCTGCCACCGGGCTGTCCGGCAATGACTGCGACCGGGACGAGGCGATCCGCCGCTTCTCGATCCGCGTCGGCAGCGAGGCGGTGCGGATCGGCCAGGCGCTCGGCTATTCGCTTGAGCGGATCCAAAACATCGATCCGGAACGCCTGGCCCTGGCCGGCGAGGGCGACGCCGCGGCGCTGGAGGAGGCGGAGGCGGTGCTGCTGGCCGCCACCAATTCCGGCGCGCGGAGCGACCTGCAGCGCCCCTCCATGGGCCAGGACATGCTGAAGGGCCGGCGGACGGAGATCGACTACATCAACGGCTTCATCGTCCGCGAAGGCGCCAAGGTCGGCCGCGCCGCGCCGGCCAATGCGGCGCTGACCGAGGCGGTGAAGCGGGTGGAGCGCGGCGAAATCCCGGCGCGACCGGAGAATGTCAGGGCGCTGCTGTAGCCCACGGATCAGGGCCGGCCGGCGAGCCGGGCCGGCCCTGCCGCCACCCGCCAGGCGCGGTTGCCGGCATCATCGGCCACCAGCAGCCCGCCCCTCCCATCCAGGGCGACACCGACCGGGCGGCCGAGCGCATTGCCCTGCCAGTCGAGGAAGCCCCCCAGCACATCCAGCGGCATGCCGACAGGGCGCCCATTGGCGAAGGGCACGAAGACCACCTTGTAGCCGCTCAGCGGCCGGCGGTTCCAGGAACCGTGCTGGCCGATGAAGGCGCCCTCCTCGAAGGGCGCCGGCAGGCCACTGCGCGCGGAGATGACCAGGCCCATCGAAGCGGTATGCGGCCCGAGCGCATAATCCGGCACGATCGCCCGCGCCACCAGATCCGGCCGCTGCGGCTGCACCCGCGCATCGGAGTGCTGGCCCCAGTAGCTGTAGGGCCAGCCATAGAAGCCGCCATCCCGCACCGCGGTCATGTAGTCGGGCACCAGATCGCTGCCGATCTCGTCGCGCTCGTTCACCGTGGTCCAGAGCGCGCCGGTCCGCGGCTCCCAGGCCAGGCCCACCGGATTGCGCAGGCCGGAGGCATAGATGCGATGGCGGCCCGTGCGTGGATCCACCTCCCAGATCGCGGCGCGCCCGGCCTCCGCCTCCATGCCGTTCTCGCCGACATTGCTGTTGGAGCCGATGGTCACATACAGCCGCGAGCCATCGGCATTGGCGATGACAGTCTTGGTCCAATGGCGGTTGATCGGCCCGGCCGGCAGCTCCGCCACCTTCACGCCCGGCGCGGCGATGCGCGTCTCGCCGTCCCGGTAGGGGAAGCGCAGCAGCGCATCGGTATCGGCGATGTAGAGATCATGGCCGACCAGCGCCATGCCGAAGGGGGAATTCAGCCCCTCCAGGAAGGCCGAGCGGGTTTCCGCCACGCCGTCGCCATCGGCGTCGCGCAGCAGGGTGATGCGATTGGCGCTCGCCCCCCCGGCCCCGGCGCGCGCCATCACCAGCGAGGCGATCCAGCCCCGGATGCCGCGGCGGTCCTCCGGCTTCGGCGGGGCGTTGGTCTCCGCCACCAGCACATCCCCATTCGGCAGCACCAGCAGCCAGCGCGGATGGTCGAGATCCCGGGCGAATTCCGTCACCCGCAGCCCGGCGGCGGCGATCGGGGCGGCGCCTTCTGGCCAGCCCCGGGCCGGGGCAATGTTGACGGTGGGAAAGAGCGTCTGCCGCGGCGGCGGCAGGCTGGGCTCGGGGCCGGTCCCGGCCGCGACCGGCAGCCCCGCCACATCCCCGCAGGCGCAGAGCGTGAGCAGGAGGAGCAAACATGCAGTCGCGGAAGGCGGGGGCATGGGAGTGTCCTCCGGATCCGGGGCGCACCGCGGTAACGCGGCACCGGCCCCGGCTTTCCCGCCCGGAGATCGAGGGACACCCGGTGGGCGGCCTCAGCGCCGGCTGAACAGCTTCTCCAGCTCCGCGGCGCCGAGGCGGAGGAAGGTGGGGCGGCCATGGCTGCAGGTGGCGGCGCGGGGCGTCGCCTCCATCTGCCGCAGCAGCGCGTCCATCTCCGCCGGGGTCAGCCGCCGGCCGGCGCGGACCGAGCCATGGCAGGCCAGCCGCGCCACCGCCGCATCCAGCTTGCGGTCGAGGGCCGTGGTTTCCTCCCAGGCGCCGAGTTCCTCGGCCAGGTCGCGCAGCAGCGGCGCCGGATCGGCGGGGCCGAGCAGCGCCGGCAGGGCGCGCACCAGCACTGCGCCGGGGCCGAAATTCTCGATCTCCAGGCCCAGCCGGGCAAGGTCGGCGGCATGGGCCAGCAGCCGCGCCGCATCCGCCTGCGGCAGGTCCACCACGGCGGGCAGCAGTAACGGCTGGCTGCGCACGCCGCCCTCAATGAGCTGCGCGCGCAGCGCCTCATGCGTCAGGCGCTCATGCGCGGCATGCTGGTCCACCAGCACCAGCGCGCCATCCGGCGCCTCGGCCAGGATGTAGGTGTCGAGGATCTGCGCCAGCGACCGGCCGAGCGGGTGGTCGGCCGGCGCCGGTTCCGGCGGCGGCGCAGGGGCCGGGCGCGGCGGTGCGAAGCTCAGCGGCAGGCTGGGATGGGCAGCCGGTGGCGGGGGCGCAGGCGGGGGCGTCAGGCCGACCTGCACATCCGCGAAGCCTGCCGCCGCGGCGCTGGGCGGCAGGGGCGCGGGGGCGGGCCGGCGCCAGGACGCACCGGAGGAGGACCAGCCGGAAGGCCGGCGCGGCGCGTAGCTGGTCAGGGCCGGCGCCGGCTGCGCCACCCCGGCCCCGGCCGAGAGCGCCCGCCGCAGCGCCGAGATCAGCAGCCCGCGCACCGCATTCTCGTCGCGGAAGCGGAGTTCCGTCTTCATCGGATGGACGTTCACGTCCACCGCCTCCGGCGGCAATTCCAGGAAGAGCGCGGCCACGGGATGGCGGCCGGAGGCAATCAGGTCGCGATAGGCGACCTGCAGGGCGACGCGCAGCACCTTGTCCCGCACCGGGCGGCGGTTCACCACCAGATGCTGCTCCGTGCCGGTCGCCCGCGTATAGGCCGGCTGGGCGGCGAGGCCGGAAAGCGAGAGCGCGCCGGCCTCGCCCTCCACCGGCAGGGCAGCCCCGGCGAAATCCGGGCCGAGCAGGTCACGGATGCGGTCGTCGCGCCCGGCCGGGGCGAGGTTCAGCACCTCCCGGCCCTCGCTCACCACCCGGAAGCCGACCTCCGGCCAGGCGAGGGCAAGGCGGCGCACCGCCTCGATCGCATGCTCCGCCTCGGAGCGCGGCTGGCGCAGGAATTTGCGGCGGGCGGGGACGGCATAGAACAGGTCCCGCATCTCGACCCGCGTGCCCGGCGCGCCGGAGGCCGGCATGACCGGCCCTTTGCGGCCGCCTTCCACCGTGATGGCATGAGCATCGCCACCGCGCGGCCGGCTGGTGAGGGTGAGGCGGGAGACGGCGCCGATCGAGGGTAGCGCCTCCCCCCGGAAGCCGAGGGTGGCGATGCGGAAGAGCAACTCCTCCTCGGGCAGCTTGGAGGTGGCGTGGCGCTCCACCGCCAATTCGAGGTCGTCCGGCGTCATGCCGGCGCCGTCATCCTCCACCAGGATGCGACCGATGCCGCCTTCCTCCAGGGTCACGGCGATGCGGGTGGCGCCGGCATCCAGGGCGTTCTCCACCAGCTCCTTCACCACCGCGGCCGGGCGCTCCACCACCTCGCCGGCGGCGATGCGGTTGGCAGTGGTTTCGGGGAGGATGCGAATCGGCATGCAGGAAGGAACCAGGGGAAAGGACCATGCGCCGGGCGCCGGCGCGGCGGCAAGTTTTGCGGCGCGGCCGGAAGCCTTTATCTGGGGTCTCCAACCGCCTCCGGCCACAAGATTTTCTCCGGACCCCTCGCATGTTCTACGAGCCCGGGCAGGACCACGGCCTGCCCCACGACCCCTTCAAGGCCATCGTCGCGCCGCGGCCGATCGGCTGGATCTCCACCCTCGATGCCGCCGGGCGGCCCAATCTGGCGCCCTACAGCTATTTCGCCATCGTCCACAACCGGCCACCCATGCTGGCCTTCGGCAGCGAGGGGCTGAAGCACAGCGCGGCGAATGCGCGGGCCAGCGGCGAATTCGTCTTCAACCTCGCCACCCGGCCGCTGTTCGAGGCGATGAACGCCTCCTCGGACAGCCTGCCCGAGGGTGTCAGCGAATTCGAGGCCGCCGGCATCGCCGCTGCGCCCTCCCGCCTCGTCCGCCCGCCCCGCGCGGCGGCGAGCCCGGCGGCGCTGGAATGCCGGGTGGTGCATGCGATGGAACTGCCCGATACCGAGGGCCGCCCGACCGGCGGCTTCCTCATCATCGGCCAAGTCGTGGGCGTGCATATCGACGAGCGCTTCCTGAAGGACGGGCGTTTCGACACGGTGGCGGCGCGGACCATCGCCCGCTGCGGCTACCGCGACTACACGGACATGACGGCGATGTTCGAGGCGCTGCGCCCGACCGACCGCGGCGCCTTCCCGCCGGCGGGCGGGCAGGGCTGACCACGCCCGGGGCCTGTTCCACCTGGGGCAGGTCCCGTTCAGGATGGCTTGGTCCGGCCAGGCGGGTTCAGCCCTGGCCGCCACCCTGCAATTGCCGGATCGCCCGCATGAGCCCCTCGGTGGAGCTGTCATGCGCCCCCGGCTTGGGCCCCTTCTCCAACTCCGGCAGGATGGCGTCGGCAAGCTGCTTGCCGAGTTCCACCCCCCATTGGTCGAAGGCATCGATGCGCCAGAGCGCACCGAGGCAGAAGACCTTGTGCTCATAGAGCGCGACAAGCTGCCCCAGGGTGAAGGGATCGAGCCGGGGCAGCAGGATGGTGGTGGTCGGGCGGTCGCCGGGGAAGACACGGTGCGGCAGCAGGCGCTGGATCTCGGCGGGATCCGCGCCGGCGGCCTCCATCTCGGCGCGGACCTCGGCGGCGCTCTTGCCGCGCATCAGCGCCTCGGCCTGGGCCAGGCCGTTCGCCAGCAGCTTGCGATGGCTGTCGGCATAGGGGTGGTCGGGCCTGGCGATCAGGATGATGTCGGCCGGGACCGGGGTGGTGCCCTGATGCAGCAATTGCATGAAGCTGTGCTGCGCATTCGTCCCCGGCTCCCCGAACACCACCGGCCCGGTGGCATGCGCGACCAGGGAGCCCGCCATGGTCACCCGTTTGCCGAGCGACTCCATCTCCAATTGTTGGAGATGCGCCGGCAGCCGCGCCAGCCGCTCGTCATAGGGCAGCACGGCACGGGCGGGGTAGCCGAGCGCGTCCACATGCCAGATCTCTGCCAGGGCCAGCAGCACCGGCAGGTTCCGCGGCAGCGGCGCCGCGAGGAAATGCTCGTCCATCGCCCGCGCCCCGGCGAGCAGCCGCGCGAAGGCATCCCAGCCCAGGGCCAGGGCCAGCGATAGGCCGATGGCCGACCACATCGAGAAGCGCCCACCCACCCAGTCGCGGAAGGGGAAGACCCGCTCCTCCGGAATGCCGAAGGCCGCGGTGGCCTTCAGATTGGTGGAGAGCGCCGCGAAATGCGCCTTGGCGCCGTCCTGCCCCACGGCCGCCGCCAGCCAGTCGCGCACCAGCGCGGCATTGGTCATCGTCTCCTGGGTGGTGAAGGTCTTGGACGCCACAAGGACCAGGGTGCGGCGCGGATCCAGCGCAGGGCGCAGCGCCTCCCAGGCATGGGCATCGACATTCGCCAGGTAATGCGCCCGCATCGGCGCGGCCGGCGTCCACAGCGCCCGCGCCGCCATGGCCGGGCCGAGATCGGAGCCGCCGATGCCGATGTTCAGCACATCGGTGAAGCGCTCCCCCGTGGCGCCCCGCACGCGGCCGGCATGCACCGCGGCACAGAATTCCCGCATGCGGTCCAGCGTCCTGTGCACCTCGGCCGAGGCGTCCTCCCCGCCGGTGCGGAACCCCGCCTCGCGCGGGGCCCGCAGCGCCATGTGCAGCACGGCGCGGCGTTCCGTGGCGTTGATCGGCTCCCCCGCCACCATGGCGGCGCGGCAGCCCTCCAGATCCGCCGCCTTGGCCAGAGCCAGCAGCGCCGCCAGCGCCTGGTCGGTCAGCGAGGTCTTGGAGAGGTCCAGCAGCAGCCCGTCCACCGAATGGGACATGCGGGCGAAGCGGTCGGGATCAGCGGCGAAGAGGGGGCGGATCGAGCCGGGCGCGCTGCCATCCGGCCGCGGATTCCGCGCCAGGGATGCAATATCCGCCCAGGCCGCCGCGAGACCTTCCGTCATCCTCTCCTCTCCCCTCCCCTCTGTCCGCTGCCGGCTCAAAGCCCGACCGGCTGCCCCGCGATCACGAGCGAGAGATCCGCCGGCTGCAGCAGCCGCGCCGCCACCGCGGCGATGCGCTGCTGCGTCAGCGCCGCGAGCCGCGCCGGCCGGCCGGCCAGCCAGTCCACGGGTCGCCCGTTCCGCAACAGCGCCAGCAGCCCGTCCGCGATGCGGCGGCTGTCAGTGAATTGCAGCGGCAGGGAGCCGGTGAGATAGGCGACCGCATCGGCAAGCTCCGTCGCCGTCGCGCCGGATTGCGCCATGCGGGCCCATTCCTCCCGCAGCACCGCGAGGGTTTCCGCCACCCTGGCATTCTCGGTGGAGACGGCGCCGACGATGACGCCATGGCGGAACATCACATCCAGCCCGGCGCCGATGCCATAGGCGAGGCCGCGCCTCTCCCGCACCGCCTGCATCAGCCGGGAGGCAAAGCCGCCCCCGGCCAGGATGCGCAGCATGACCTGCGCTGCCTCCCAGTCCGGATCCTCGGCATCCAGCCCCTCCTGCCCGAAGACCACGGCGGATTGCGGCGAGGGGACGGGCAGGATGCGCTGGCCGAAGCGATGGAAAGGCGGCAGCGGGGGCGGTGCCGGCGGGGCACCTTCGGGCAGGTCGCCGAAGAGGCGGGGCAGGAGCGCGCGCAGCTCCTCCGGCGTGATGGCGCCGCTGGCGGCGACCAGCAGCCCTTCCCGCCGGACCTGCCGGGCCAGGGCGGCGCGGATCGCCTCCACCGGCAGGGCGGCCAGGCTCTCGGCGGTGCCGCCGGTCGGGCGGCCGGCGGGATGCTCAGGATAGGCGCCGGCCCAGAAGGCGCGGCCAGCCTGGCCGCGGGGCGTCTCCAGCATGCGCCGGGCGGCGAGGATGGAGCGGGCACGCACCCGCTCCACCGCCTCCGCGTCCAGCCGCGGCGCGGTCATGGCGAGATGCGCCAGGCGCAGCGCCACTGGCAGCGCCTCGGTCAGAGCGCGGAAATTGCCCTCGAAGCCGTCGCGGTCGGCGGAGAAGGAGAGGCTGATCGCCTCGTTGCGCAGGGCATCGGCGAATTCAGTGGCGGGAAGGGTGCCGGCGCCCTCGGTCAGCAGGGCGGCGGCCATGGCGGCGGCGCCCTCTTGCCCCACCGGGTCGAGCGCGGCGCCACCACGCCAGGCCCAGGCGATGGAGACCACCGGCACGGCATGGTCCTCGACCAGCCAGGCGGTGACGCCGCTGGCCTCGACGACCTGAATGGGGAGGGAGAAGCTGGCGGGCTGGTGCGGCTGGCCCGTGGCCTGATCGGCGGGGCTCATGCCGGCGCCCTCCGCGGCGCGGCGTCCCCGGGCAGCAGCCAGCCTGTGGTGGAGGGCGCCTGGCCGAGCACGGCCCGCGCCGCCTCCGCCACCTGGTCCCGGGTCACCTCCCGCAGGTAGCGCGGCCAGAATTCCACCATCTCCAGCGGCAGGCCGGTGGCGAGCGCCCCGCCGAGCATGCGCGGCGCCGCGCCCAGGCCATCCAGCGCCAGCACCGCCCCGGCGGTGAGCTGGCGGATGGAGCGAGCGCATTCGGCCTCGGTCGGGCCATCCTGCAGCAGGCGGGCGACGGTGTCGTTCACCGCCGCCTCCAGCCGTTCCGGCGCAACCTCCGCGCGGAGGGTGGCGGAGATGACGAAGGCGGCCGCCCCGGCCGCCTCGCTGTCATAGGAACAGCCGGCGGTGGCGGCGAGGCCGGTCTCGACCAGCGCCTTGTGCAGCCGGCTGCCGATGCCGCTGCCAAGGAGATGCGACAGCACCTCCAGCGCCCAGGCCTGCCTGGCATCGCCCCAGGTCAGGCTGGGGGCCATGGCGGCGCGCAGGAAGCTGGCCTCCCGCACCGCGGGGTGGCGCCGCTCGATACGGGATTCGGTGGCGGCGGCGGGCGGAGCAGCGCGGTCGCGCGGGCGGACGGTGCGGGCTGGGACGCCGGCATAGAACTGGTCCACCAGGCGGCGGACCTCCGCTTCCCGCGCATCGCCGGCGATGACCAGCACGGCGTTCGCGGGGGCGTAGCGGTGCTCGTAGAAATCCACCAGATCCTCGCGCGTGATGGCGCGGATCTCATCTTCCCAGCCGATGATGGGGCGGCCGTGCCAGTGCTGCGGGCCCCAGAGCGCGGCCTCGAATTCCTCCCAGAAGCGGGCGCGGGGGTTGCTGTCGGTGCGGAGGCGGCGTTCCTCCAGCACCACGGCGCGCTCCGGCTCCAGCGTCTCGGCCGGGATCAGGGGGGCGGCGAAGCGGTCGGATTCCAGGCGCATCACCAGAGGCAGGCGGCTGGCCTCGACATGCTGGTGATAGGCGGTGACGTCGCGGGAGGTGAAGGCATTGTCCTGCCCCCCTTCCCGCGCCACGGCGAGCGACAGGGCGCCGGGGGCGACGTTGCGGCTGCCCTTGAACATCATGTGCTCGAGGAAATGCGCGGTGCCGGAGCGGCCATGCGGATCCTCGCCCGCGCCGGCGGCGTAGAACAGGTAATGCGCCACCACCGGCACCCGGCGGCTTTCCGCCAGCACGACGCGGAGGCCGTTCGGCAGGGTCCAGCTCGTGGCGCCGAAGAGCGGCTTGTCGCCCACCCGTTCCGGCGCCGGCTGGACGGCAGGGGCGGCGAGAGGCTGGCCCGGGGCGGACAATACCACCGGCAGGGCGGCGGCGGAGCGGAGGGCAGTACGGCGGGTCACGGAAGACATACCGCAGCATGTGGGATGCTGGCGGTCCGGCGCAAACCCGGCTGCCGGCCGGCCCTCGCCCAGGCGCGTCCGGGAGCGCCCCCGCGGGTCAGAAGATGCTTTCCAGCAGGCTGGTCAGCGGGTTGCTGCTGCGGGCGCGCTGGATGATGGGCGTCTCGCCTTCGGTGGGGTCGCGGCCGAGCGCCGCATTCTCCCGCAGCCGCTGGCTCTCCCGCCGCGCATCCACCGCGACGCCGGGCTGGTCCGGCTTGCGCCAGAACATCAGCCGGTCCGCCAGGCCACGATCGGTCTGATCGAGCCGCAGACTCTCCTGGTCCACCTGCTGGCGGATGCTGTCATCCACCGGGCGGCCGGCCTGGGAGAGCAGCGCCATCTCGCCCCGGCTCGGGGCGGAGGGAGTCTGCTGGCCGAGTACCGCGGCGGGGACCAGCGTGGCCTCGGCCTGGTCGCGCAGCGTCATCTCCTGCGGCCGGCTGGCGCCGGGGCGCGGCACCGGAAGTTCGCCGAGCGAGGGCGGCATGGAGAGCGGCGCCCGCGTGGTCACCTGGAACTCGTCCGGCGCATCGCGGGTGAAGCCGAAGGTCCGCGCGGTGTCCGAGCCGCAGCCGGCAAGCAGGGCAAGGGCGGAAAGGGCCAGAACCGGCCCGGTGCGGTGGCGGCGCATCCTCATGGCACTTCTTTAGCCTGTGACGGCGCCGGCTGGAACACCCAAGCGTGATCCCCTGCCCCCGGGCCGCCCGGCGTCAGGGCGAATCGGGCCTGGCCGCTGCGGGGCGGCGGAACAGGGCATCCGCGAGCAGAACGGCCACGCCGCAGACGATTCCGGCATCGGCGATGTTGAAGACATACCAATGCCAGTCCCAGGCATGAAAATCCACGAAATCCACCACCGCCCCGAAGCGGAGCCGGTCGATGACATTGCCGATCGCGCCCCCGATGACCGCGCCGAGCGCCACCGCCACCCAGGGCGTCTCGGCCCGTGCCATCCAGCGCAGCAGGAAGCCGGCAATGGCGGCGGCAATCAAGGCCAGGATCAGGTGGTTCAGCGGTCCATCCCCGGAGAGCAGGCCGAAGGTGACCCCCCGGTTCCAGACCATGGTGAGGTCGAGCCCGAAGGGACCGGCGACGAGGAGCGGGACATGCCGCACCTCCGGCAGCCGGATGCCCTCCAGGATCCACCATTTGCTGGTCTGGTCGGCGGCCAGCAGCAGGGCGGCGGCGGGCAGGCCGTGGCGGAAGCTCATGCCGCCGCCGTGGCGGCGATGCCTTCCACCACAGCCTCGCAACGGCGGCAGAGGGTGGGATGGGCCGGGCTGCGGCCGACCTCCGGCAGCACGCGCCAGCAGCGTTCGCATTTATGGCCGGGGGCCACTTTCACCAGCACCTGAGCATGCAAATCGTCTTTCGACACCGCACCGTCCACCGGGCGCGATCCCCCACGCAGTTCGACGGCGCTGACGATGCACAGCTCTGCCCATTGATCGGCGGTCAGGAGCTGCCTTTCGGCATCGTGCTCAAGCCATAGGACCAGTGCGGCCTGAAGTGACGCGCCAATGACACCTGCCGCGCGCTTCTCTTCGAGCGCCCAGGTTGCCTCACGGCGGATGGAGCGGATGCGCGCCCATTTCTCCGCCAGCGCCTCGTTCCGCCATTCCGCCGGGACCTGCGGGAAGTCGTGCAGGTGGATGCTGTCCGTCTCCGAGGGGAAGCGGGCCAGCCAGGCTTCCTCCGCCGTGAAGACCAGCACCGGGGCGAGCCAGGCGGTCAGGCAGCGGTGCAGCGCGTCCAGCACCGTGCGGGCGCTGCGGCGCCGGTGGCTGTCCGCCGCGTCGCAGTAGAGGCTGTCCTTGCGGATGTCGAAATAGAAGGCGGAGAGGTCGGTCGAGCAGAAGGCGTGGATCTCCGGATAGACGCCGGTCCAGTCGTAATCCCGGGCCGCCTTGCGGATCTTCGCATCCAGCTCGGTGAGCCGGTGCAGCACCCAGCGTTCCAGCTCCGGCAGGTCCGCATAGGGGACGCGCTCGCTCTCCTCGAAGCCGGCAAGGTTGCCGAGCAGCCAGCGCAGCGTGTTGCGCAGCCGGCGGTAAAGCTCCGCCTGCTGCTTCAGGATCTCCGGCCCGATGCGCAGGTCGTCGGCCGTGTCCGAATTCATCACCCAGAGGCGCAGGATGTCGGCGCCGTACTGCTTCATCACGTCCTGGGGCGCGGTGACGTTGCCGAGCGACTTCGACATCTTCCGCCCCTGCTCGTCCAGCACGAAGCCATGCGTCAGCACGGCCTTGAAGGGGGCGACGCCATTGGTGCCGACCGATTCCAGCAGCGAGGACTGGAACCAGCCGCGATGCTGGTCGGAGCCTTCCAGATAGAGATCCGCCGGGAAGGGCAGGCTGTGCTCCGGCAGGACGAAGGCGTGGGTCGAGCCGGACTCGAACCACACATCCACGATGTCCATGACCTGCTCATAGTCCGCCGGGTCACGGCCGGGGCCGAGGAAGCGGGCGGCGGCGCCGGGCTTGTACCAGGCATCGGCGCCTTCCTCGGCGAAGGCGGCGGTGATGCGGTCGATCACCGCCTGGTCGCGCAGCGGCTCGCCGGTCTTCTTCTCGACGAAGACGGCGATGGGCACGCCCCAGGCGCGCTGGCGGCTGATGCACCAGTCCGGGCGCCCGGCGACCATGCTGCCGATGCGGTTGCGCCCCTGCTCCGGCACGAATTGCGTGGCCTCGATCGCCGCCAGCGCCTTCTCCCGGATGCGGTTCGCGTCATCCATGGCGATGAACCATTGCGGCGTCGCGCGGAAGATGACGGGCTTCTTGGAGCGCCAGGAATGCGGGTAGCTGTGGGTCAGCTTCGACTTGGCGACCAGCGTGCCCTGGGCCTCGCAGGCGGCATAGACGGCGTCATGCGCCTTGAAGACATGCAGGCCGGTGAAGCCCGGCGCCTGCACGGTGAAGGTGCCGTCGTCATTCACCGTCTCCGGCACCGGCAGGCGGTGCTGGCGGCCGAGATTGAAGTCGTCCTCGCCATGGCCGGGGGCGATATGGACGAAACCGGTGCCGGCCTCCGTGGTGACGAAATCGCCGGGCAGCAGCGGCACGTCGAAATCATAGCCGCCCTGCGCCTTGTCCCAGCCGCGCAGCGGGTGCGCGGCAATGGCGCCGGCCAGCGCCGTGCCCTTCAGCACGCGCCGGACGGTATGCGCGCCGAGGCCGGCATCCTTGGCGAATTGCGGCAGCAGCGGCAGGGCGACCAGCAGGCACTCGCCGGGCTTCAGGTGGCTGCCCTCGACGACGCCCTCCACATGCACCAGGGCGTAGTCGATCTCCTCGCCATAGGCGACGGCGCGGTTGCCGGGGATGGTCCAGGGCGTCGTGGTCCAGATCACCACGCTGGCGCCCTTCAGATCCTCGGCCGGCGCCCTCACCAGCCGGAACCGCGCCCAGAGCGTGGGCGAGACATGGTCGTGATACTCGACCTCCGCCTCGGCCAGCGCCGTCTTCTCGACCGGGCTCCACATCACCGGGCGCAGGCCGCGGTAGAGCGAGCCATTCATCAGGAATTTGCCGATCTCGCCGGCAATCGCGGCCTCGGCCGGGAAGTCCATGGTGGCGTAGCGGCCCGCCCAGTCGCCGGCGATGCCGAGGCGCTGGAACTCCTCCCGCTGCACGTCCAGCCAGTGGGTGGCATAGGCGCGGCACTCGGCGCGGAAGTCCAGCACCGGGATCGCGTCCTTGTCCTTGCCCTTGGCGCGGTATTCCTCTTCGACCTTCCATTCGATCGGCAGGCCGTGGCAGTCCCAGCCGGGGATGTAGTCCGCATCCTTGCCGGACATCTGCGCCGCGCGGTTGATGACGTCCTTCAGGATCTTGTTCAGCGCGTGGCCGATATGGAGCGGGCCGTTGGCATAGGGCGGGCCGTCATGCAGGACGAATTTCTCCCGCCCCTTCGACTTCTCCCGCAGCCGGGCCCAGAGATCGAGCTTCCGCCAGCGGTCGAGCCATTGAGGCTCCCGCTTCGGCAGGTCGCCCTTCATGGGAAAGGAGGTCTGCGGCAGGAAGACGGTACCGCGATAATCGCGGGCCGGCAGGGTGGGCGAGGAATCGGTCATGAATCTGATCCGAGGCGGCCGGTCCTGATCGGGCAGGGCGGCATGCGGCGGGTGAAGGGGTGCGACAGGTCGGGGTCCCGGCCCTCAGCCGAGGGCCGGGCCGGTAATTCGTTGCGGCAGCCTGGCTTCCGTCCGGTTCCGGGTCATCCTCTGCTTCTGGAACCGCAGCGGGCCGGGGTCAAGCGCCGCGTCACAAGGCCCGGCCCGGACCTGGCACACCTCAATTTGGGGAACTGGCTTGCTTTAGTTTGGAAGTAGCACCATTTTTCAACCATCACGTGCGCACCGTCGCGATGTACCGGCGGCCCGGCTGCCGTGTCCCTGGCGAGCCGAGGAAATCCCGTGTCCCTGCCCTTGATCCTGCTGCTGACCGCCCTGCTGGCAACCCTGTGGCTGGTGCGGCGCATCCGGCAGCGGCCGCCCTTCCCCGGCCGCGGCAGCTTCCTCGCCATGCAACTCGCCGCCGCCTGGTGGGCAGGCTGCGCCGCGCTGAAGATCATGGCGGCGGCTCCGGAGGCCAAGCTGTTCTGGGCCGAGATGACCTGGGCCGGCATCATCGCCGCGCCGGGTTTCTGGGCCCTCTTCCTGCGCGCCTATGTCCAGGGGGAGCCACGCCCTTGCTGGTCCTGGGTTGTCCTTGGCCTGGCGGGGCTGGGCTGGGCGCTGGCGCTCAGCAATGACTGGCACCACCTGATCTATGTCCCGGCCCAGCCGATCGAGGACGGGCCGGACGCCGCCCTGAACTACCAGCACGGCCCGGGCTACTTCGCCATTGCCCTCTGTCTCTACCTGGTGATGCTGAAGACGGTCGTGGTCGCGCTGCAGGCCATCCATCGCGCGCCGGCCCTGTATCGCCGGCATTATCTCGGCCTGCTCCTCGCGGCCGTGCTGCCCTGGCTGTCGAACATCGCCTATGTCACCGAAGCGGTCCGGCTCTTCGACTCCAACCCGACGCCCTTCAGCTTCCTGGTGACGAGCGCGATCTTCCATTGGCTGATCTCCCGCCGTTACTTCGACCTGCTGCCCGTCGCCCGCGACACGCTGCTGGACGGCTTGCCGGACCCGGTGCTGGTGGCCGATGCCCACGACATCATCCTGGATGCCAACCCCGCCGCCCGCCGCCTGCCGGGCATGCCCAGCCAGCCGGTGGGCCAGAGCCTTGAGACAGCGCCGCTGCTGCGGGAGACGCTCCACCGCCTGCGGCTGGCCGGGGACGAGCGGCGGACGGAACTGCTGATCGAGGCAGCAGGGCGGCATT
>CALGVL010000319.1 GCA_937930165.1 uncultured Acetobacteraceae bacterium | reverse complement strand
CTTCCAGTTGCCCTGGACGGCCAGCAGCTTGGCGATCGACTCGTGCAGCGCGATCAAATCGGCCGGTGATGCGCCGTTGCCGTTCGGCCCCAGTTGCGGGTGGCCTGCTGCCGACGACAGGGCGGAAGCGGTTGGAATGCGACTGGCTTCCGGTCCATGCATCCGCGCCCCGCCTCCCTGATGTTCGTAATGTGTTTCGACGGATTCGCGAATGCGCTTGAGGTGCCGTCCCCCGTGGTGGCGAGAACATCACTCGATCGGCGGGTGAGCGTGGTCACAGTCGTGCTCTCGATCGGTGCGGCCGCGCCGACGCCACCCGCAGTTCTCGTGCGCCTTCCCCAGTTCCACCGACCGGCCCCCAGCGGCCGGGACAGCGCCCAGCAACACCACCCGGACACCGCGGCTTCTCCAGCTCACGGATGCCGGTGCACGGTCACCGAACCGCTGGTTCCCGGGTCGCCACCAGGCGTTCGACCAGCCCCGGCAGATGCTGGTCGAGCCATTCCTTCAGCATCGGCCGCAATTCCTCCCGCACCACGTCCTCGATGGTGGGGCCACCGCGGCTGACGGCGCTGCTGCGCTCCGCCGCCACCGCCCGCAGCAGATGCCCGACCGAGGCGCTGGCGGCAGCGGCCACGGCGGGGGCCAGCAAGGTATCCTCGCCCAATGCCCGCGGGGGGGCAGGCTGTGCCGAGGGGGGCGGCTCCGGCGTTCCTGGCTGTTGCGGCAGTCCGCTTACCAGCATCTCCTCGGTCAGGTTCAAGGGCTCCTGGCCCGGCTGCGCCGGAGCGGGGCCGGCGGCCGGCTCGGCGGGTGGGGTGGCGCCCGGCTCGTCCTCGTTCAGGATGCGCCGGATGGAGGCGAGGATGTCCTCCATGCTCGGGTCGCCCCCGCCCGGCTGGGCAGGGGTGGGGCCGGAAGGGTGTGGCCGTTCCTCAGGCATCAGCGGCGCTCCGCGACGTCCGAATAATCACCCAGGCCGATCCAGCGGTTGCGCACCTCCCGATAATAGGCGCGCATGTCATAGGGCTCGACCGGCAGGCCGAGATCCTGTGCGGTCAGCCGGCCGATGGCGGCCGCAAGGATGTAGGACTGGGAAACGACAGTCGCCAGGGCCTGCACCAGGTTGGTACGATTGTTCAGCAATTCCTGCTCGGCATTCAGCACGTCCAGGGTGGTACGGCTGCCGACGATGGCCTCGCGCTGCACGCCGTCCAGTGCGATCTCGGAAGCGCGGATCGCCGCCCGCACCGACTCGACCTGTGCCCGGGCCGCCTGCAGCTGCTCCCAAGCCTGGGTCGCGGTCTGCGCCGCAGTGCGGCGCTGGTCGTCCACGACCTGCCGCGCCTGCTGGGCTGCTTGCCGGGCCTGCCGCACCGCCGAGTATTCGGCGCCGCCCTGGTAGATTGGCACGGTCAGGCTGGCCACCACCTGGCTGCCGATCTGCCGGCTGTGCGGCCCTGTCGTAATGGAGTTGTCGTTGCGGAAAGCGGTGCCCTGCACGCTGACTTGCGGCAGGAGGGCCGAAATCTGGATGTCCACATTGTCCCGCGCCCCGGCCTCATCGAACAACGCAGCCACGACATTCGGGTTGTTGGCGGCGGCAAGCTGTGCCGCCTCCTGTGCGCTGGTGGTCGGCAGGCGAAGCGGCTGCGGCGCCGTCAGCCGCTGCGGCGCGATGCCGACAAGGCGCTGGAAGGTGGCGCGGCTGATCTGCAGATTGCCTTCCGCCTGGGACCGGGCGGCGCGGGCGGCGGCAAGCCGGGACTCCGCCTGCGCCACGTCGGTGCGGGTGATCTCACCCACGCGGAAGCGTTCGTTGGTGGCGCGGAGCTGCTCGGTCAGGACCTGCTCGTTGTTGATGTTCAGGCGCAGCAGTTCCTGGTCGCGGATCACCGCGACATAGGCATTCACCGTGTCCTGCATCACCTGCTGCTCGGTCGCCAGCAGCCGGGCGCGCTGGGCCAGCACCTGGTTCTCCGCCCGGCGGGTGGAGGCGACGGTGCGGCCGCCGCGAAAGATGGGCTGGGTAACGGTGACGCTGTTGGTGAACAGGCCGGTATCGATATGGTTATGCGCGCCGAATTGCTGGCCGCCCACCCTGGCCAGCGACCGCGTGTGGAGATCCACCGCGCCAGCAGTGCTGCTGATGGTCACGCTAGGGCGCCAGCCGGCGAGCGCCTGCGGGACATTCTCGTCCACGGCACGGAGCTGGGCCCGGGCGGCCAGCAGTGTGGGGTTGTTGGAATAGGCATAGGCCAGCGCTTCCTGCAGCGTCTGCGCCCGTGCTGCCGGGGCTGTGGCGATCAGGGCCGCCGGCGCGAGCAGGGCGGTGGTCAGCGCCAAGGCGGGGCGGGCCAGACCGAGGCGGAACAACGTCATCGTCGGCAGATCCTTCCGTCGCGGCAGCCGCCGCCCCTTGGCGCGGCCACCCTGCGCGGACATTACCGGATCGCTTCCCGATCCGGCAGCCCGGAGGGAAGCGAGGCGGTCACGGCCGCGCGTCACATGTTCGATGCGCAACATAGCGCGTCCGGGCCGGACGGAAACACTATCATCGCCCGAGGGTGGAGGCGGGCCGGGACAGGATCCCTGTCCCGCGAACCGACCCGCCCTTGCCCAACCGGGCGTGCAATCGAGGCTCCGGGCGCCTGGCCCAGCGCCGGTGCCTGTTTCAGAAGACGAAGCCCGGTGCCGGGGCGAAGGCAGGCAGGGCGGGGGTCGCGCAGTCGAAGGTGGGCGTGACGGTAAAGCTGGTGCCCAACCGCCGCCCCAGCACCGCCGCCCCCTGGCGATTGCCGCGGCCGACAACCGTGACCAGCCTGCCGCCCTCCGCCAGCTGGGAGGACAGGCTTTCCGGAATCTCGGGCACCTCGCCCTCGATCAGGATGACGTCATAGGGGGCGCCGGCGGCATGTCCCTCGGCCGGCCGGCCGGAGACGAGGCGCACCGCCCCGGCCGGCAGACAGGCCGACAAAGCCTCCCGCGCGATCTCGGCGAGATCCGGGTCATCTTCCAGCGCCACGACCTGCGCGCCCATCGAGGCCAGGACCGCGGCGCCGTAGCCGGTGCCGGCGCAGACCACCAGCGCGCGGTCGCCGGGCCGGATAGCGGCCAGTTGCGCCAGGCGCGCGGTGACCATCGGCTCCAGCATGGCGCGGCCGCCGGGCAGCGGCACATCCTCATCCGTATAGGCTCGGCTGTGCAGGCCGGGCGGGAGGAAGCGCTCCCGCGGCAATTCCCGCATCGCGTCCAGTACCCGCGGGTCGGTCACCCGGTTCGGCCGCAACTGTCCGTCCACCATGCGCCGCCGCGCATCCGCATAGTCCATCAATTCAGCACCTCCGGAGGCCGCGGCGTTATAGGGGCCGCCCCGGCACGGCGCCAAGCGGCTGCGTGCGGCGTGGCAGCTTGACCTCGCCGGCCGGTGGCCCGATAGAGGGGGCCCGCCGGCGGCCGCGCCGGCGGGTGTCCCCTATGCGGGGCGGTCCGGTGGCCGAGTGGTCAGGCAAGGGTCTGCAAAACCCTGTACAGCGGTTCGATTCCGCTCCGGACCTCCAACCGCCGGGGGTACGATTGGGGCCTTCCTTCCCGCGCGGCGTCCTGCTATAGGCGCCGCCTCACATGGCTGATCCGGCGTGGCGCAGCGGTAGCGCAGCGGACTGTTAATCCGTTGGTCGTTGGTTCGAATCCAACCGCCGGAGCCATCCTCTTCTCGCAAGATGCCGATCCGGCGTGGTGCGTGGCCCCCTGCCCGTGCCGTCACTCGCCATGGCTCCACCACGATCCTGCGCCTGGACCGTTGGCGCTCGAACCGACGGCGCCGAGGCCGGTTGCTTAGCCGCGCGTCTCCTCTCCCCGGAAATTGCCGGGAGGAGGACGCAGGAACCCCGTTGGAAGGGCGCAAATCGGCATGAAGATCAGCGTTCGTGCAGCGATTGTCGCTGCAGGCGTGCTTGCGGCAATTCCCGCCAGCGCGCAGCAGAGCCAGCAGACGACGCCGGGACGTCCCGGCAGCAGCATCATCATGGAGGTCCAGGAGAAGCTGAACCAGCAGGGCTTCAATGCCGGGCAGACCGACGGACGCTGGGGACCGCATACGGCCGACGCGGTTCGGAACTACCAGCAGCAGAAGGGATTGCAGGCGACCGGAGAACTCGACCGGGAGACCCTGGCATCCCTGGGCATCAGCGAATCCATGACCGGAAGCCCGAGTGGACAGCCGAGCAGCTCAAGCGGCGGCACTTCCAGCAGCGGTCAGCACCAGAACACCCAGCCGCAGCAGTGAACCGGCGCGGCTCAGGCTGAGCCGCGCCGAAGACCGGTAGGTAAGGAAGCTCTGGCTGGGCAGGAGGCCACGGAGGCACGCTCACCGGGTCAGGAGACTTCGCCCGGCCTGTTCGCCGGGGCCTCGAAGATCATTGCGGCAGCCAGGCAGCGTTGCCCGGGTAGCGAAGCCGGAGTCGGCGGATCTTGCCCTCGTGCAAATCCGCGACAGCCATATCGGCTTCGCCAACTGGCCGAATCCAGCCGCGGTCGGGACGCTCAGAGAGGCGATCGCCCTGGTGTGGGAATAGGCGGGGCCGGGCGGCGCTGCTGATCCATACGAGCGATGTCAGCCACCTCTCGCACCCCGCACAGCTTGAAATGGCGGAGCATTCATCCGCGGCGCCGGCTTGGATACGCAACGCGTGCAGGGCAAGCGCGACGTGCTGGCGCGGACGGCAGGCCCTTCTTCGAGCGCTTCGGCCAGCGTGATGTGCATTTTTGTTGGCCTGAACAATGTGATGGATCCGCGGGCCGGCGGACCAGGCTCGTTGCTCTGGGTCGCCGCCACCATCCAGCTGTACGACCGGGAGCGTCTCGCTGTTATGGACACGCCGCTCGGCGCCTGACCGTGGCAGGATGCCGGAGCAGACAAGATGCATCTCTCAGCATTCGTGCGGTGGCGATTCGCTGCCGGGTCGCGCGCTCACCACCTGCGTGCCCGCAATGACGACCGTCCTGGCGGGTGCGCGATGTCCTTCGCCCTCACCGTCGCGGCATCGGGCACCTACCGCCACTTCTGCCCCTTGCATCCGCACATACAGACATACCAGGGCGTGGTGATCGTGCGCTGAAGGGCGACGGATGCACACGGCAGCCCCCTGGGCGTGAATACGAAAATTGCAACAAAATCTCGTTTTTAGTTCAACAAGCAGTGATTTGTGGGCTTTGAAGATCTGCAGCCGGGCTGTATGACGTTTCGCAATCGCATCTGATCTGCAGAAGGCAAGGCTTTCCATGGATCGTCAACTGCTGCCGTATCTGATCCAGACGGCGATCCCGCTCGCCCTTGCCATGGCAGCGATTGCAGCCTTGCTCCTGCTCATCCGCCACCACCGGAACATCTCGGCCATTCGCCGACGGATGGCCGAGATCAATGCCGGCGGGCCGGAACTGACCGCCATCGTCGGCGGCAGGGCCCGGCGGCAGGGCGGATGGCCCTGGCACAGGACCACAAGCCGAGAAGGCAAACCGGCCCGGGCCGCCTGAGACACCCCACTCACCCAGTCTGGCAACGGCCGGCCCGGCCGTTGCCGAAGAACGAGGATTGCGTGGTCGCTTCAGGCCAGCCTTGCGGCACCTACCGCGGTCAGGCAGGCCAGCCGGCCGGCAACGAAGCTTGCTACCACCTCCGGCCCCTCCGGATCGACCAGCACCACATCCCCGCGCTTTCCCGGGTGTAGCGTGCCGCGATCGGTCAGGCCCAGGGCCGCCGCCGGATTCGCCGAAACCAGCGCCCAGGCTTCCGGCAGGCCCATGCGGCCACGCTGGGCCATGGCAAAAGGCGCAGCGAGCAGCGCCGGCCAGTGATAGTCGCTGGCCAGCACGGTAACGAGGCCGCGTTCGGCCAGCGGCGCAGCACTGGCCCAGCCGAGATGACTGCCGCCGCGCACCACATTCGGTGCCCCCATCACCACCGCCTCCCCGGCCGCGCGCGCGTCCAGGGCAACCGCTTCAGACATCGGGAATTCGCAGATCCGGGCGCCGAGCCCGCGAAAGAGGGCGCGGTCCTCCGGCGTGGCGTCGTCATGGCTCAGCATCGGCAGGCCGGCTGCCGCCGCCGCGGCGGCCAGGCGGGCGCGGGTGGCGGGGACCTGCGGCCGGCAGGCGGCGACGCGCTGGAGCAGGGCCAGGAATTCCTCGGGCGTGATGCCGGCGCGGCCGGCATATTTCGCCACCTGCTTCGCATCGTCCATGCGTCGCAGGATGGCCGGGCTGTGGTCGTTGAAACCCAGCAGATGCACCCGCCCCGCCGCGATATCCGCCAGGGCGTCGGGCAGCGCCTCCAGGTTGTCCGCCTCGAAGCGGAGATGCACGCGCAGATCGCAGGCAAGGTGCGGCCGCAACCCGTCCAACGCTGCCATCAATCCGCGCCATGTCTCCAGGGAGCGCAGCCCCGGCTCCCAGCTCAGCGTGATGCCGAGATAGGCGGTGGTGATGCCGCAGGCGAGAAGCTGCGCGGCCGAATCCCGCAGCGCCATGTCCGGGGGGAAGCTCACGCCGGGCCGCGGCTGCAAGGCCCGCTCATGTGCATCGCCATGGATGTCCACCAGGCCGGGCAGCACCAGCAGGCCGGTGGCGTCGAAGACCCTGGCGCGGGGTAGCCGCCCCTCCGCGATCAGCCCGCCGGCCAGCAGCAATTCGGCCGGCTGCAGCCGCCCATCGACCAGGACGGTGCCGCCGGTGATGCGGAATTCCATGCTCAGCTCTCGACCACGATCTGCATGCGGCCGGCAGCATAGCGCGCGAAGCTCGCCTCCACCGGCTGTCCGGCAGGATCCACATTTACCGCCTCGGTCACAAGCAGCGGCCGGCTGCGTGATTGCTGCAGCAGCGCCGCCTCCTCCGGCATCGGCATCCGGGCGGTGATGCGGGTGACCAGGCGCCGGTAATCCGGGACGCCGCAGGCCGCGAGCGCCCGTGTGATGGAGGGATCCTCGGCCAGCATGGCGGCAATCCGAGGGAAGCGCTCCGCGGAAAAATAATGTGAGCCGACGACGAGGGGCCGGCCATCCACCAGGCCAAGCCGCTCCGCCAGCACTACCGGGCGGCCGCGGCGGAGCTTCAGGGCCTCCGCCACCATGGCATCCGCCGGCACTTCGTCGATCCGCAGCATCCGGCCCTGGGGCTCCCGGTTCTGGCGGCGGATGGATTCGGAGAAGCGGGTGCGCGGGCCGACCGGGTAGTCCAGCACGTCCTCCGCGACGAAGCTGCCGCGGCCCTGCTCCACCCGCACCAGGCCACGGGCCTGGAGTTCCTCCATGGCGCGCCGCACCGTGTGGCGGTTGACGCCGAAACGGGCGGAAAGCGCCTGCTCCGTCGGCAGGCGGGTGCCGGGCGGGAGGTCCCCGGCGGTGATCTCCCGCTCGATCGTGCCGAGGATCTGGCGCCAGAGGGCGACACCCTGGCCGCGGGTCAGCCCGGCGAGGGGAGCGGCCGCCGGAGCCATCGGGGAGAGTTCGGCCATATGCTTGGTCTTTTCGCGTCTCCGGTCAGATAGGCGGCTAGACATTTAGTTGTCTAGACCATTAAATCCCACCATGTCGGAACCAACCTCTCCCCTCCCCGCCGGGATCGCGGCGCGCCGGCGCTGGATGGGTGTCCTCGCCCGTGCCAGCGCGGCGGAGATCGCGGAGCGGCTCGGGCAGGCTCCGCCGCTGCCGCAGCATCAGCGGCTGCGCGGGCCGGAAACCGGGCTGGCGATGGTGCGCGGGCGGCAGGGTGGCGATGGCGCGCCCTTCAATCTTGGCGAGATGACCGTAACCCGGTGCAGCGTGCGCCTGGCGGATGGGCTGGTGGGCCATGCCTATGTCGCCGGCCGGGACAAGCAACAGGCGGAATGGGCCGCGGTGCTGGACGCGGCCTTGCAGAACCCGGCGCTGCGGCCGGCCCTGCTGGAGGCGGTGATCGAGCCGCTGGCGACAGCCCAGGCGGAGCGCGCCCAGCGCGATGCCCGGAAGGCAGCGGCGACGCGGGTGCAGTTCTTCACCATGGCGACGATGCGATGAGCACCACCCTCGCCGGCTTCGCCGATCCGGTGCTGGAGGCGCAGCGCTGCTTCCGCGCCCTGCTGGAGGCGATGAGCCGGCCTGGCCGCGTGCAGCGCCTTGCCACGGGGCTGGAGCCGCCATCGCCGCTCAGTCAGGCCGCTGCCGCCGTGCTGCTGACTCTGGCGGATTCCGATACGCCGGTCTGGACCGATGCAGGTGCCGGCGCGGCGGACTGGCTGCGCTTCCATGCCGGCTGCCCGCTGGCCGCCGCACCGGAGGGGGCCACCTTCCTGCTCGCCTGCGCCGCGCCGCCGCCGCTCGCCGCGCTGCAGGCGGGGACGGAGGAGGAGCCGCACCGCTCCGCCACGCTGGTCCTGCAGGTGGCTGAGTTGCGGGAAGGTGCCGGCTGGCGCCTGACCGGGCCGGGCATCGAGAGCGTGCACCGACTGCTTGTGAAAGGACTCCCGGACGGCTTCCTGGCGGCCTGGACTGCCAACCATGCCCGCTTCCCGCGTGGTGTGGATGTGGTGCTCTGCGCCGGGGATCGCCTGGCCGCCCTGCCCCGCAGCACCAGGATCGAGGAGCCCTGAGATGGCTTACGTTGCGGTCAAGGGTGGCGAGCAGGCGATCGAGAATGCGCATGCCTGGCTGGCCGAGGTGCGGCGCGGCGATCCGGCGGTGCCAGAACTCTCCCTGGCGCAGATCGAGCAGCAGATGTCGCTGGCCGTGGACCGCGTGATGGCGGAGGGCTCCTGCTACGACCGCGGGCTTGCCGCACTGGCGGTGAAGCAGGCGCGCGGCGACCTGATCGAGGCGGCCTTCCTGCTGCGTGCCTATCGCACCACCCTGCCCCGCTTCGGCGCCTCCTTGCCGGTTGATACCGGCGCCATGCGCGTCCGTCGCCGCATCAGCGCCACCTATAAGGACCTGCCCGGCGGGCAGGTGCTCGGCCCGACCTTCGATTACACCCACCGGCTGCTGGACTTTGCCCTGGCCGCTGAGGGCGAGCCGCCGCCGCCCGCACCGGAGGCACCAGCCGAGGAGACAGCGATGCCCCGCGTCACCGGCATCCTGGCGCAGGAAGGGCTGATGGCGCCCGAAGCGCAATCCGATGCCGAGCCGGGCGACCTGACGCGCCAGCCCCTCGCCTTCCCGGCCGACCGGTCGCTGCGCCTGCAGGCGCTGGCGCGCGGCGACGAGGGATTCCTGCTGGCGCTCGGCTATTCCACCCAACGAGGCTATGGCAACGCCCATCCTTTCGTCGGTGAAATCCGCATGGGCGAGGTCTCGGTGGAACTGGTGCCGCCGGAGCTCGGCTTCCCGATCGAGATCGGCGAGATCACCGTGACGGAATGCCAGATGGTGAACCAGTTCGCCGGCTCGAAGACCGAGCCGCCGCAATTCACCCGCGGCTACGGCCTGGTCTTCGGCCAGGGCGAGCGGAAGGCAATGGCGATGGCACTGGTGGATCGCAGCCTGCGCTCGGCCGAATTGGGTGAGGAGGCGACCGCCCCGGCGCAGCAGCAGGAGTTCGTGCTGTATCACTGCGACAATGTCGAGGCGACCGGCTTCGTTGAGCATCTGAAGCTACCGCATTACGTGGACTTCCAGAGCGAGCTGGAGAAGGTCCGGCAGATGCGCGCGACCGCCATGCGGGAGGCTGCGGAATGACCTCCACCGCAGGCTACAACTTCGCCTATCTGGACGAGAACACCAAGCGGATGATCCGCCGCGCCCTGCTGAAGGCAGTGGCGATCCCAGGGCATCAGGTGCCCTTCGGCAGCCGGGAGATGCCGCTGCCCTATGGCTGGGGTACCGGCGGCATCCAGGTGACGGCCAGTATCATCGGCCCGGACGACACGCTGAAGGTGATCGACCAGGGCGCGGACGACACCACCAATGCCGTCTCCATCCGCCGCTTCTTCGCCCGGGTCGCGGGTGTGGCGACCACGGAGCGGACGAGCGAGGCCAGCATCATCCAGACCCGTCACCGTATCCCGGAGACGCCGCTGCGCGAGGGCCAGATCCTGGTCTACCAGGTTCCGATGCCGGAACCGCTGTTCCGGCTGGAACCACGCGTGACTGAGACGAAGCGCATGCACGCCCTGGCCGATTACGGGCTGATGCATGTGAAGCTCTATGAGGACATCGCGCGGCACGGCCACATCGCGATCTCCTACAACTATCCGGTCATGGTGAACGGGCGCTACCTGATGGCGCCCTCCCCTATTCCCGCCTTCGACAATCCGAAGATGGACCGCATGCCGGCGCTGCAATTGTTCGGCGCGGGGCGGGAGAAGCGGATCTATGCGGTGCCGCCCTATACCCCGGTGCGGTCGCTGGATTTCGAGGACCATCCCTTCGTGCCGATCCGCGCCGATGCCGCCTGCGCTCTCTGCGGCAGCCGGGAGAGCTACCTGGACGAGGTGGTCACGGATGACCGGGGCGGGCGCATCTTCGTGTGCTCGGACACGGATTATTGTCGTGAAAGGCAGGCGGCGCGGCGGAGGGATGCGGCCGAATGACGGAAGCCCCGCTGCTGGAGGCAAGCGGCCTCTCCCTCCGCTTCGGTGCCGTCCCGGCGCTGGATGATGTCTCCCTGGCGATCTGGCCGGGGGAGGTCGTCGCCATCGTGGGTGAATCCGGCTCCGGCAAGACCACGCTGCTGCGCGTCCTCTCCGGCCTGCTGCGTCCGGATGCGGGCCAGGTCACCTACCGTGATCCCGAAGGCGCCGCCCTCCCGGTGCATGACATGGGCGAGGCGGCGCTGCGCCGGCTGATGCGCACCGATTGGGGCTTCGTCCACCAGAACCCACGCGACGGGCTGCGCATGGGCGTCTCCGCCGGCGGGAATGTGGGGGAGCGACTGATGGCCGTCGGCGCCCGCCACTACGGCTCCATCCGCGCCGAGGCACTGGCCTGGCTGGAGCGGGTGGAGATAGACCCCGCCCGCATCGACGACCTGCCGCGGACCTTCTCCGGCGGCATGCAGCAGCGATTGCAGATCGCCCGCACCCTGGTCACGCGCCCGCGCCTGGTCTTCATGGATGAGCCGACCGGGGGACTGGATGTCTCCGTCCAGGCTAGGCTGCTGGACCTGATCCGGGCGCTGGTCGCCGATCTCGGCCTGGCCGTGCTGCTGGTGACGCATGACATCGCTGCAGCCCGGCTTCTGGCGCACCGGCTGCTGGTGATGCGGCATGGCCAGGTGGTGGAGCAGGGCCTAACCGACCGAGTGCTGGACGATCCGCAGCACGAATACACGCAGTTGCTGGTTGCCTCGGTGCTGGCGGCATGAACTGGGCGATCCGCACGGAGGGACTGGCCAAGAGCTTCACCCTGCATCTTCAGGGCGGCGCGCGGATCCCGGTGCTGCAAGGGGTGGAACTGGCCGTCGCGCCAGGGGAATGCGTGGCACTCTCCGGCCCTTCCGGTGCCGGCAAGTCCACGCTAATGCGTTGCCTCTACGGCAACTACGGCGCAGGAGCTGGCCGCATCCTGCTGCAGCATCATGGCGTGGAAATCGATCTTGCCAAAGCCGATCCTCGGCTGGTGCGGGAGGTGCGGCATGAGACGCTGGGCTATGTCAGCCAGTTCCTGCGGGTGATCCCGCGCGTCCCCACGCTCGACATCGTGGCGGAGCCGCTGGTGGCCCGCGGCATGGCAAGGGAGGTGGCGCGGGAGCGGGCGGCGGCGCTGCTCGCGCGGCTGAACCTGCCGGCACCGCTGCACGCCCTGCCGCCGGCCACCTTCTCGGGTGGCGAGCAGCAGCGGGTGAACCTGGCACGCGGCTTCGCCCCAGGCTATCCCGTGCTGCTGCTGGATGAGCCGACCGCCAGCCTGGACGCTGGCAACCGCGCCGTGGTGATCTCCCTGATCGAGGAGGCAAAGGCCGCCGGCGCCGCCATCATCGGCATTTTCCATGATGCCGAGGTGCGGGACCGCGTCGCTGACCGCCTGTTCGAGTTGCATCCGCTCCAGGGCGCCGCATGACCGCCGAGACCATCCTGACCAATGCCCTTCTGGTGCTGCCGGACTGCGTCATCATGGGAACGGTGGTGCTACGCGGCGCCCTGATCGCGGAGGTGCAGCCCGGCCGCAGCCATCTCACGGCGGCGCTGGACCTCCAGGGCGACCACCTGATCCCGGGCGTGGTCGATGTGCATACCGACAATCTGGAGCGCCAGGTGCAGCCCCGCACCAATGCGCGCTGGCCCAGCCGCTCCGCCATGCTGGCGCATGATGCGCAATGTGCGGCCGCCGGCGTGACCACAGTGCTCGATGCGCTCTGCCTGGGCGATCTCGGCTTCGATCCCGGCCGTGACCAGACCTTCCGGGACGGGGTACGCGACCTGGATGCGCTGGCGGATACGGGCCTGCTGCGGAGCGACCATTTCCTGCATCTCCGCTGCGAATTGCCGGCCCCGGACATGCCGGATGCGCTGGAGGCGGTGGCTGACCATCCGCGGGTGCGCATGGTCAGCCTGATGGACCATTCGCCGGGCGTCGGGCAGTACCGCGACCTGGACCGCTACCGCGCTTTGCGCAAGCGCCAGGCGCAGATGACGGATGCCGAACTCGCCTCCCGCATTGCCGCCCTGCTGGAGCAGCGTGAGCGCCTGCGCGAGCCGCAGCGGCGCTGGCTGCTGGAGCGGATTGCCCATCGCGACCTGCCCCTGGCGAGCCATGACGATGACAGCCCTGAGGAGGTGGCGCGCAACGCTCGCGACGGTATCCGCATCAGCGAATTCCCGGTGACGATGGAGGCGGCGCAGGCCGCGCGCCGGCTGGGCGTGTCCGTGATCGCCGGAGCGCCAAATATCGTGCGCGGGGGCAGCCATTCCGGCAATCTCGCCGCCGCCGATCTGGTGCGCGGGGGCATGGCAGATGCGCTGGCGAGCGACTACGTCCCCGCCTCGATGATCGAGGCCGCCTGGCGCTGCGCGGCGGAATGCGGCCTCTCCCTGCCCGCGGCGGTGGCGATGGTCACCGATGGCCCGGCGCGCATGGCAAAGCTGGAGGATCGCGGCCGGATCGAGGCCGGGCTGCGTGCCGACCTGGTGCAGGTCCATCTCCATGAGGGGCTGCCCTTTGTGCGCTGCGTCTGGCGCACCGGGGAGAGGGTAGCGTGACCCCGGCGCGGCTCGCCCTCTACTGGGCACCAGAGCGCGACGATCCGCTGCATGCGCTGGGCTCGGCCTGGCTGGGGCGGGATGCGGAAACCGGGACGTTGCTGCCGCAGTCGGCGCTGCCGGGGCTCGACATCGCCGAACTCACCGCCGATCCGCGCCGCTACGGGCTGCATGCGACGCTGAAGCCGCCCTTCCGCCTTGCCGTCCCCTGGACCGAGGTGCTGGCGGCGGCGGAGCGGCTCGCCTCCCGCCTGGCGCCCTTCGACCTGCCGCCATTGGCGGTGCGGGACCTGCATGGCTTCCTCGCGCTGCGGGAGACGGTGCCCTGCCCTGCCCTGCACGCCCTGGCCGATACCTGCGTGGAGGCGCTGGACTTCTGCCGCGCCCCGCCCGATGCGGCGGAACTCGCCCGCCGCCGGAAGGCCGGGCTGAACCCGGCGCAGGAGGCGATGCTGCAACGCTGGGGCTATCCCTACGTCTTCGGAGAATGGCGCTTCCATGTGACGCTGACCCGGCGCCTGACGACGGAGGAGAAGGCCCTGCTCCTCCCGGCGGTGGAGGCGCATCTGGGGGATGCGCCGGCACGCCCGCGGCGCGTCACCTCGATCTGCATCTTTGCCCAGGAAGCGCCGGGCGAGCCCTTCCGGATCCTGCGGCGGCTCAGGCTGGGCGGCTGAGCATGTCCCCCGATTGACCGCACGCCGTCCGCCTGCGCCAATTCCGCCAGGGATCGATGCGCCGCCCGCGCGCAAAGGAGAGCCATGTTCACGACACGCCCCGAGATCGCCGGTAGTTTCGGCGCCGTTGCCTCCACCCACTGGATCGCCAGCCAGGTCGGCATGGCAGTGCTGGAGCGCGGCGGCAATGCCTTCGATGCCGCCGCCGCTGCGGGCTTCACCTTGCAGATCGTGGAGCCGCATCTGAACGGGCCGGGCGGCGACTGCCCGATCATCCTGCACAGCGAGAAGCTCGGCCGGCAGCAGGTGATCTGTGGCCAGGGGCCGGCACCCAGAGCCATGACGGTAGCGAAGCTGAAGGGCGAACTGGGGCTGGACCTGGTGCCGGGCACTGGCTTCCTCGCTGCCCCCGTCCCCGGCGCCTTCGATGCCTGGATGCTGATGCTGCGCGACCACGGCACCTGGCGGCTGCGGGATGTGCTGGAATTCGCCATCGGCTATGCCCGCCGCGGCGCGCATATGGTGCCGCGGGTACGTGCCACCGTGGAGACGGTCCGGCCGCTCTTCGAGACCGCCTGGCCGACATCGGCCGCGCTCTGGCTGCGGAATGGCGGGCCGGAGCCGGGCGGGCTCTACGCCAACCCGGTGCTGGCCGATACCTATGAACGGGTGGTACGCGAGGCCGAGGCAGCAGGCAGCAACCGCGAGACGCAGATCGAGGCGGCGCGCAACGCCTGGTATCGCGGCTTCGTCGCCGAGGCCATCATCCGCTTCAGCCGCAGCTTCGAGGCGCTGGACACCTCCGGCCGCCGCCATACCGGCCTGCTGACCGCCGAGGACCTGGCCGGCTGGCAGGCGACGATGGAGGAGCCGCTCTCCTACACCTATCGTGGCCATACCGTGCTGAAATGCGGCCCCTGGAGCCAGGGGCCGACCATGCTGCAGACCCTGGCGTTGCTGGAAGGCTTCGACATCGCCGGCATGGATCCGGTGGGCCCGGATTTCGTGCATACGGTTGTGGAGGCGATGAAGCTCGCCTTCGCCGACCGCGAGGCCTTCTACGGCGACCCGGCCTTCGTGGACGTGCCGATGCAGGCCCTGCTCTCGCCCGCCTACAACGAGGCGCGGCGCAAGCTGATCGGCGATCGTGCCAGCCTGGAATTCCGCCCCGGCAGCCCGGATGGCCGCACGCCGCGCACCGATTACGCCGCCGCCATCCGCCGCGCCGAGGAACTGGCCATGGCCGCCGGCACCGGCGAGCCGACCGTCTCCCGCCTCGGCGCCTCGGGCGGGGATACCTGCCATGTCGATGTCATCGACCGCTGGGGGAACATGGTCAGCGCCACGCCCTCCGCGGGCTGGCTGCAATCCTCGCCGGCGATCCCGGAGCTCGGCTTCTGCCTTGGCACCCGGTGCCAGATGTTCTGGCTGGACGAGACGCTGCCGAACGGCTTGCAGCCCGGCAAGCGACCGCGCACCACCCTCTCCCCCAGCCTGGTGCTGCGGGAGGGCAAGCCCTGGATGGCCTTCGGCACACCGGGCGGCGAGCAGCAGGACCAGTGGCAGCCCATCATGCTGCTGCGCATGGTGGACCACCGCTTCAACATCCAGCAGGCGATCGACCTGCCGAGCTTCCATTCGGAGCATTGGATCAGCAGCTTCTGGCCACGCGGCGCGAAGCCCGGAAAACTGGTGCTGGAAGGCCGCTTCGCGCCAGAGGTGCTGGCTGAGCTTCAGGCTCGCGGCCACAAGGCGGAGATGGGCGGAGAGTGGTCGGAAGGCCGCCTGACCGGTGTGAGGCTGGAGAAGGACGGACAGATCCTGGCCGGTGCCAATCCACGTGGCATGCAGGGCTACGCAGTGGGGCGCTGAGTCCTGCAAGGCTGTAAGTGTGGTCCGCATCGGGTTCGGCGACGAAGGTGCCGGACCCGATGGAAGGTAGCAGCCGACGACACCGCAGTCCCTTGCGAGCGGCAGCGGCGCCGCCCGCATTCACACCCAGATCGCCCCGACTGCTGCCAGGACGATCTGGGCCTAGTTCTTCCTGGACCGCGATAGGCGCCCTGGGTGGAACACCCAGGGCGATCGTAGGTTAGCGCGGCCGTGGCGCCGTCCGCCGCGGTGCCGGGCTGCGCACTGCCTGGGCCGGGGCCTTTGTCTCGGAGGCCTCGGCCGCCTTCCTCGCCTGCTCGCGCAGCTGCGCGATGGTGGCGCGATTGGTGATCTGTTCGGGATTGGTGCGGACTTCGATCACCGCCGGCTTGCCGCTGGCCTGGGCGCGCTGGAAGGCGGGCACCAGTTCTTCGGTGCGCTCCACCACCTCGCCATGGCCGCCGAAGCTCTCGATGAATTTGGCAAAATCGGGATTGGTCAGGGAGGTACCGGAGACGCGGCCGGGATAGGTCCTCTCCTGATGCATCCGGATCGTGCCGTACATCTGGTTGTTGAAGACCAGGATGATCGGTGCGACCGAATGGTGGAAAGCCGTGGCAATCTCCTGCCCCGTCATCAGGAAGCCGCCATCGCCGACAAAGGCGACCACGGTGCGGTCCGGATGCAGGATCTTGGCGCCGATAGCCGCCGGCACGCTGTAACCCATCGCGCCGTTGGTCGGGCCGAGGAAGTCCTGCTTCTCCCCCACATGCATGAAGCGGGTCGGCCAGGTGGCGAAATTGCCGGCATCGGTGGTGAAGATGGTGTCCTCCGGCAGCACCTTCTCCAGTTCCTGAAGTGCCACCGCCAGGTTCATCGGCCCTTCGTAGTCCGGCGCCTTGGCCTGCGCCTCTCGCGTGGCGCGGAGGTCGCGCGTCCAGCCGGCCCAGGCGGGCTTCGCCACTGGCTGTGCCGCCCTGGCCGCCCGGGCGAAGGCGTTCAGGTCGGAGACGATGCCGAGTGCCGGGCGATAGACGCGGCCGATCTCCGCCTGGTCCGGATAGACATGCACGATCGGCGTGGAGCCGGCCATGTCGAGCAAGGTGTAGCCCTGGCTCACCGGCTCGCCGATGCGCGTGCCGATGGCGAGGAACAGGTCGGCTTCCTTCGCCTTCGCCACGAGCGTGGCATCGGCGCCGACGCCAAGATCGCCGACGAAGTTCGGCGAATTGCCGTCGAACAGCCCCTGCCGGCGGAAGGAGACGGCGACGGGCAGATCATTGGCCAGCAGGAATTCCCGGATGGCCGCCTTGCCCTCCGGCGTCCAGCCGCTGCCGCCGAGCACCGCCAGCGGCCGCTGCGCCTTGCCCAGCATCGCCATCAGGCGCGGCAGCGCCTCCGGCGCCGGATGCGGCGGCAGCACGGGTGCCGGGCCGATATCCGGCACGGTGGCGAGATCCTTCTGCATCTCCTCGGAGATCGCCACCACCACCGGGCCGGGACGGCCGCTGGTCGCGACATCGAAGGCATGCGCCATCAGTTCCGGGATACGGGCGGCATCGTCGATCTGCGTCACCCACTTGGCGAGCGGCGCGAACATCTTGCGGTAGTCCACTTCCTGGAACGACTCGCGGTCGGTTTCCTCGAAGGGGATCTGGCCGACGATCAACACCAGGGGCGTCGAGTCCTGGAAGGCGACATGCACGCCGATGCTGGCATGGCAGGCGCCGGGGCCGCGGGTGACGATGGCCACGCCCGGCTTGCCGGTGAGCTTGCCATAGGCCTCGGCCATATGGACCGCGCCCGCCTCGAACCGGCAGGTGACGAGCTGGATGCGGTTGCGCTGCGCATAGAGGCCGTCGAGCAGATCGAGATAGCTCTCCCCCGGCACGCAGAAGGCATGGGTCACGCCCTGCGCCACCAGGGCATCGGCCAGCAGCTTGCCGCCGGGGCGCGCCTGCGCCCGCCGTGCCTCTGTCATCACAATCCTCCAGAATCCCGGACCATCCAGGCCGCGGACGTTAGCGGAGGCGTCGCCCCACGTCACGCGGACCCGGGCGGCACGATGGCGGGCAGGACGGGGCTGGCCAGCAGCCCCCCGGCCGGGCCACCATCCGGCGGAGTGCGACCATCCCGCGCCTGCCGCGCGGACGCGACCAGCAAGGGATCAGACCGCCATGCGAGCCATCTTCGTCATGAGAGAATAACGGCTTGTAATTTTCATACGGACAACCAAGCGGGAATTATAGGGCGGTTGTAGCGCGTGTGCGTCAGTTGTTCCCCTCACCACCACCTCACCACCACCCCGCCGGCCAGCGCCAGCCACAGAGCCACCGCGAACCCACCCACGCCGACGAGCACTTGGCGCGGCTGGAGCTAGGTCACACCCTCACCGCCTCCCAGCAGGCCAGCCACCGGTCCGGATTGCCCAGCGCCGCCAGCGCCTCCTCCACCAGCCGCGCCTGCTCGTCGCGTGCCGCCTGTGCCGCGGCCTCGGCCTGCGCCGGAGTGAGCGGCGCCCCGCCCTGTGCTTCACGGGCCCGCAGCGCCGCCCGGAAGCCGCGCGCCGTCGCCACCAGCGCCTCAACGACCGCCCCTGTCGCCGTGCCCTCGATGGCCTGCTTGAGCCGCGCCTCGGCCTGGCTGTCGTCAGACCGATCCGCGAGGTAGTCCGTCAGCGCATTGGGCGGGAGCCCTGCCTCCTGCCAGAGTTCCGCCAGCCGCGCCTGGTTCGGGTCGGAGGCGAAGAAGTCCGCGATGGCGCCGGCCGCCATGCCCTGCGCCGCGACGCCCGCGGCGCCGCGCGCCGCCCCTGCGATGCCGCGCACCACCCGCCCGGCCCCGATGAAGCCG
>CALGVL010000318.1 GCA_937930165.1 uncultured Acetobacteraceae bacterium | reverse complement strand
GCCGTCTTGCTACCGCTTCGCCGGCTGGGAGCTTGACCTGCGCCTCCGCCGGCTGCGGTCGCCGAGCGGCGAGATCGCCCCCCTGACCCGGGGCGAGTTCAACCTGCTGGCTGCCTTCCTGCGGTCGCCGCGGCGCGTGCTCAGCCGCGAGCAGCTCCTCGCCGCGAGCCGGGTGCATGACGACGAGGTATTCGACCGCAGCATCGACGTGCAGATCCTCCGCCTGCGGCGCAAGCTGGAGGCCGATCCCAGCCAGCCGGCGCTGATCCGGACGGAGCGCGGCGCGGGCTACATCCTCACGGCGTCCGTCGAGACCGTCTGGGAGCGTCGCGCGGGCCGGTAAGGGGATGGGAGCGGGTTCGAGCGGATGGCGAGGCAGCGGTCGTTGCCGATCGCGTGACACTCCGCGCCCGGTGCCAGGCGGCGTGGACCGGCCTTCCGTGAGGGGCGGAGGGGCACCCCGACCGCCAGACCCGCGCCGGACCCGCCGCCCAGCCGCGCGGCCTAGTGGATGCTGCCCGGGGGCTGCTTGGCCGCCTCCCCGGTGCGGCGCCGCAGCGGCTCCAGGCGCCGCAGCGGATCCCTCGCATTCCTTGCGCAATCCGCGGCGCTGGCCGATGTGGCCGTCGGCCTGCCGCGCCAGAGGAGCGCGAGCCGGGACCGCACCCTGGCGTCAGCCCGCAGATGCCCGATCCGGCGCGCAAGATCATCGCCGTTCATGTCGTCCTCCCTTGCTGCCGATTGGCATGGGCAACCACACTTGGGGTCTGCGGCCGAGGACCGAAAGGCCCCCCTTGGCACCCAGGACCACCTTCATGGCCCCGCGCTCAGTGCCGCGCCCAGGTCCGGTCACCATGCGGGGCGCCGAACAGGATGACGCTGTAGGGCGTGCCGGGGATATCCATGCCGGGGGAGGAGGGCGGCATGCCCGGGGCGGACAGGCCCCGCGCCCGCGGCCGCTCGGCCAGCAGGCGCCGCACATCGCTCGCCGGGACATGCCCTTCGATGACGAAGCCGCCCACGACCGCCGTGTGGCAGGACCACAGCGCCTCATCGACGCCCATGGCGACCTTGACCGGCCGCACATCCGCGACCTGCCGGACCGTCACCTCGAAGCCTGCGGCCCGCATGTGCCGGACCCAGCCTTCGCAGCAGCTGCAGGCCGGATCCTGCCAGACCTCGACGCGGGGAGCCGGGGCGGCCTGCGTCGCCCCCGCCGTGGCGAGAGGCAGCGCCGCGACCGTCAGCGCCAGGCGGAGCGCACTTCTCCTGCTCCCCATCCATGGCGGGATGCCGGTCGCCAGTGCCATGGCAGCCACGCCGCCCTCGGAATGCCTGGGGAATCCCATGATGTCCTCCGTGCCGCTCTCGCCAGGCCGGCCTGCCCGGCGCTCAGTGGTGGTGCGCCTGCGCGCCATGTGCCTCCTGCCCCAGCCGGGCGGGTTGCGCATGCCGGGTGGTCCGGGCATGCGGCACCGGCCTCTCCGCCTCCGGCGCCATGGGCTGCGCCGCGGGGGAAGTCGCCTCGGCCTGCTCCATCGCCATGCCGTCGTGCCCGGCATGGCTGCCATGCCGCATGCCTTCCATGCCGTGGATCATGGAAGGATCGACCCGCACCGCTTCGGCATCCCCCGGATAGGCGGCGATGACTGAGCGCATCAGCGCGATCTCCTGGCTCTGGTCGGTGATAATGTCGGTGTTCAGCAGCGCGAGGAAGCCGTTCCGGGCATCCGGATTGGCGTGGTAGGCGCGCGCCATGTCCAGCGCCGCCTGGTGGTGGATCACCATCGCCTTGGCGAATTGGACGTCCCGCGCGCTGACCGCCGCATCCGGCGCGGCCAGGGCCGCAAGCGGCCCGGGGATGGGCGAGCGGAGGAAGCGCTGCATCTGGGCCATGCCCTCGGTCGCCGAGGGTTGCAGCGCCAGCCGGACGATGCCGAGGTCCATCACCAGCGGCGGCCGGTCCAGGTTGCGTGCCACCTCGTCGAGCAGGCCGATCTCGAAGCTCTGGTTGCGGATGATGGCCTGCGCCAGCGCCTTCAGCGCCGGGCTGCTGGCCTGCGGATCGGCCAGGTAGTCCCGGCTCATCGTCAGCGCCCCGGCATGGTGCGGGCGCATGCCGGCGACATAGTCGCGGTCGGCCTTCTGGGCCGCCGGATTGGCCGGTTCGTACCAGGTCGATGGCACGGGTGCCCCGTTCGGGTCGTAGCCATCCTCGATGGCGGCCCGGGCGGGTGCGGCGAGGGCCAGCGCGGCTGCCGCGAGGAGAAGGGAGGCTCGGATCGTCATGGCTGGAATTCCTTGTTCGATGCGCCAGACCGCGCGCGGGAGCGGCGCGGCCGCCCGCGGGAGGTCCGTCACAGGCACATCGCGCCGCGCGGTGCCGGGGAGGCACTCGCCGCACCGCCGATCAGGGCCGGGCCCGTCATGGTCAGCGGCAGGTTCCGGGACTGGTTCTCGGACAACCCCTGCATGTCGTGGGTCATGGTCATAGGAAGCGTTCCCGTCAGGGATGAGGTCGGGATTCAGGCGTGAAGAGGCGCGCGGGCGTGCCCGGCGCAGGCCCGCACCGATCAGGGGGGCAGAGGCTCGGGAGCCGGACGGCGCCCGGCGGCAGGCCGAACCCTGGCCCGTCAGGCCAGGAGGCGAGGCGGGCGAAGGGCCGGGGCCACGGGGATGCCGTCGGGTGTGGCCGGGACGGCGAATTCCGCCACCCATGGCTCATGCGGCGGTGCCGGTTGCGCGGGCGCGGCGGGCGGAACCACGATCATGGCTGGACACTGGGCGGCGGCGCAGCAGGCGAGGTCCGGCCGGTCGCCGGGAAGGCGGTCGTGCCGGTCGTGGCCGGCGTCATGGGTCGCGAGCGCGTGTTCCTGCGCCGCTCCCTCATCCTGCCCGGCACAGTGGCGGGCGGCCGCCAGATGCGACGGCGCCTCATGCATGGGCGCCGCGGAGGCGTGCCGCATCGGGGCGCCCGGCAGGACGAGCAGGGCGAATGCGAGCAGCGCCGCCATGGCCCTCCTGAACCCGCTCAAGCCTCCAGGCATTCCGCCTCCCCGTTGCCCGGCCGGAAACCCAGCCATGCCCGCCTCAGCCTACGCCGCTTGGCGCGGCTCACCCGGATGCGGCTCTGCCATTCTCCGGGGCTGCCCTCGCGGCCTCGCCGATGTTCACGCTGGCCTCCGTCCAAGGCCGCCCCGAGGGCGGTGCCGCCCGAAGATGGGGCTTCCCATCGTGGGAGGGTCAAGGCCGAAGCGGCGGTGACACCAAGTTCCAGCCCACGGCGTTGTGGGCCGAACCGGAGGCGGCACCCCGATGAGCGGCCAGCAGACCAAGGGACACGGGCACCACGGACGCCATGCGGAGCACCACCTTCGCCATGGTCAAGCCGCCCCGGAGGCCGGCGCCGCCCTGGTGACCGACCTCGTCTGCGGCATGAGGGTGGACCCGGCGACCTCCAGGCACCGGGCGGAGCACCAGTGGCAGACCTTCCACTTCTGCTCGGCCGGATGCCGAACGAAGTTCGAGGCGGATCCGGAGAGATACCTGAAGCCCAAGGAAGCCGCCCCGGTATCGGCTCCACCGCCGCGGAAGGGCGTCATCTACACCTGCCCGATGCACCCCCGGATCCGGCAGGAGGGACCGGGCAACTGCCCGATCTGCGGCATGGCGCTGGAGCCGCTTGAGGCCGCCGCCGAGGCCGGTCTCAATCCCGAGCTCGCCGACATGGCCCGGCGGTTCCGGATCGGCCTGGCACTGACCCTGCCGGTCTTCGTGCTGGAGATGGGCGGGCACATCCCAGGCTTCGGCCTGCATCACCTCGTGCCGCAGCAGGCCTCGACCTGGATCCAGTTCCTGCTGGCGACGCCGGTGGTGCTCTGGGCCGGGTGGCCGTTCTTCCTCCGCGGCTGGCAGTCGGTGGTGAACCGCAGCCTGAACATGTTCAGCCTGATCGCCCTCGGCACCGGCGCCGCCTATGCCTACAGCGTCGTCGCCACCCTCGCGCCCGGCCTCTTCCCGGCGGGCTTCCGCAGCCCGGATGGCACGGTGGCCGTCTACTTCGAGGCCGCCGCCGTCATTACCGTCCTCGTGCTGCTCGGCCAGGTGCTGGAGCTGCGCGCCCGCGAGCGGACCGGCGACGCCATCCGGGCGCTGCTGAACCTGGCGCCCCAAACGGCGCGGCGCATCAAGGAGAACGGCGAAGACGAGGAGATCCCGCTGGCCGCGGTGCAGGCCGGCGACCGGCTGCGCATCCGCCCGGGCGAGGGCGTGCCGGTGGACGGCACGGTGCTGGAGGGCGGCGGCACGGTGGACGAGTCCATGGTCACCGGCGAGTCCATGCCGGTCGAGAAGCAGCCCGGCGACAAGGTGATCGGCGGCACGGTCAACGGCACGGGCTCGCTGGTGATGCGGGCGGACAAGGTGGGCTCGGACACCATGCTCTCGCGCATCGTTGCCATGGTGGCCGAGGCGCAGCGCAGCCGGGCGCCCATCCAGAGGATGGCCGACA
>CALGVL010000317.1 GCA_937930165.1 uncultured Acetobacteraceae bacterium | reverse complement strand
GATGCCACCCGGCGGCAGCTTGAAGGAGAGATCGTCGATCAGCAGCCGGTTGCCATAACCCTTGCGCAGCCCCTCCGCCTCGATGACCACATTGCCGAGGCGCGGGCCCGGCGGGATGACGATCTCGGTCGGGTCGGGCGCGCGCTCCTGGCTCTTCGCCAGCAATTCCTCATAGGCTTGGATGCGGGCCTTGCTCTTGGCCTGACGCGCGGCGGGGGTGCGGCCGATCCATTCCTGCTCCTCGGCCAGCTGGCGCTGGCGGGCGGTCTCCTCCCGCTCCTCCTGCTGCAGGCGCTTGCGCTTCTGCTCCAGATAGGCGGAGTAGTTGCCCTGGTAGGGGATGCCGCGACCGCGGTCGATCTCCAGGATCCAGCCGGTGACATTGTCCAGGAAGTAGCGGTCGTGCGTCACGATCAGCACGGCGCCCGGATACTCCCGCAGCGTCTTTTCCAGCCAGGCGACGCTTTCGGCGTCCAGGTGGTTGGTCGGCTCGTCCAGCAGCAGCAGGTCGGGCTTCTCCAGCAGCAACTTGCAGAGTGCGACGCGCCGGCGCTCGCCGCCAGAGAGGTTGGTCACGGGGCTGTCGGCTGGCGGGCAGCGCAGCGCGTCCAGCGCGATGTCCACCGTGCGGTCCAGTTCCCACCCGTTGGCGGCGTCGATGCGCTCCTGCAATTCGGCCTGCTCGGCGAGGAGATTGTTCATCTCCTCCTCCGACATCTCCTCCCCGAACTTCAGCGAGATCTCGTTGAAGCGGTCGAGATCGGCCTTCAGTCCGGCGAAGGCGTCCATGACGTTCTCGCCCACGGTCTTGTCCGGGTCGAGCTGCGGCTCCTGCGGCAGGTAGCCGACCTTGGCACCCTCCGCGGCCCAGGCCTCGCCGCCGAAATCCTTGTCCTGCCCGGCCATGATGCGCATCAGCGTGGATTTGCCGGCGCCGTTCGGGCCGAGCACGCCGATCTTGGCATCCGGCAGGAAGGAGAGAGTGATGCCCTTGAAGACCTCACGCCCGCCCGGATAGGCCTTGGTGAGGTTCTTCATGACAAAGACGTACTGATAGGCAGCCATTCTGACGGATTCCTGCGGGCGGGGGATTGGTGCGGTTATCTAGCGGCGGGGGGCCGGGGAGGAAAGCCGGACGGCCCTAACCGGCGCGGCGGCGTCGGGTTTTCCTTGTCGGCGCGTGGAAGTCGGGCGGCTTGGAGCGCACCCAGGCGAGGAAGCGGGCGATCTCGGCATCGGCCCGCAGGCTGACGATATCGTTCAGGCGCCGGGCCAGTTCGGTTTCGCTGAACCGGGCATGGATCGCGCTGTGGCAGATCTGGTGCAGCAGCACGGTGGGCAGGCGCGCCCCGCCCTTCAGCTTCGGCGTCAGGTGGTGACGGCTTTGCCGGGCTCCCGGCGGGATGGGACGATCGCAAAGCGGGCAGAGAGGCGCCCCGACATCGGACATGCGCCAGAGATGGGGCATCCCGGCACACAGTCCAGGCCGGGTCGGGCGCTTCCTCTCTCCCGGGGAAGGTGAAATGGGCCCGGAGGGACTCGAACCCCCAACCAAGCCGTTATGAGCGGCCCGCTCTGACCATTGAGCTACAGGCCCCGCAGGGATCTCCTTGAATGCCGGGGCAGGGCGCCGCTGGCAAGCGCCCAGGCGGCCCGACCGGCGGTGGCCGGATGGCCCGGAGCCGTGAATCGGCCCGCCAACATACAAGGCGCGCGGCAGGCGGGAACCGGGCTGCCGGAGGCCGCTTCTGGCCCTGCCCCCGGCCACGCTGGAATATGCCCACCTGAGAGTGACGAGGGACGGCGCCCAATGACTGATGACGAGATCCGCGAGATCCTGCTCTCCACCCGCCGCATCGCGGTGGTCGGCGCCTCCGACCGCCCGGTGCGGCCGAGCTTCGGCGTCAGCCGCTTCCTGGTGGATCGCGGCTATCAGATAACACCGGTGAATCCCGGCATCGCCGGGCGGGTCCTGCATGGCAGCCCCGTCGTGGCGCGGCTGGAGGAGGCGGGGCCGCTCGACATGGTGGATGTCTTCCGCCGCAGCCAGGAGGCCGGGGCGGTGGTGGACGAGGCGATCCGCCTCGGTGCCCGCACCGTCTGGCTGCAACTGGGCGTCATCGACGATGCGGCGGGGGAACGCGCCCGTGCCGCCGGACTGCGCTTCGTGCAGGACCGCTGCCCGGTCATCGAGTGGCGCCGTCTGGGACTGCCTGCCCATATCAGGCAGGCTGGCCGCTGAGCGCCGTCGCCTCCGGTGGCACCGGACCGCAGGCGGCTTGAAAGGATCGCGGCGCCGGGCCACCTCCCGCCGAGGCCCGCCCGGCCAACCACCCAAGGATGGGTGCGGCCGGACTGCCGGGGCGGGCCAGGGAGACCAGAGGACCCATGAACGACGAAGAGCGCCGGATCATCACCCAGTTCGTGGAGCGGATCGCCGGTGTGGCGCCAGCCCCTGCTGGCGGGGCATCCGGCCCCTGGGGCGGCGGCAGCGTGCCCGCCACCCAGCAGCGCCCGCCCCTGCCGCCCGTGGACCGGGAGGCCGACGCACTGATCGCCGATCTGTTCAACCGTTACCCGGAAGCGCGCTACCGCATCACCCAGACCGCCTTCGTCCAGGAAGCGGCGCTGGTGGAGGCGCAGAACCGCATCCGCCAACTGGAATGGGAGGTCGAGAACGCCCGTCGGCAGGCCCAGGCCCAGCCGCAACGGGGTGGCCTCTTCGGGGGCATGTTCGGCGGCGGCAACCAGCGGCCGGCCGCGCCCATGCCGCCCCCGCCCCAGCCGGTCTATCCGCCGGGCTATAATCCGGGGATGCTGCAGCCGCAGCGTGCCGGCTCCGGCTTCCTCGGTACCGCGTTGACCACCGCGGCCGGCGTCGCCGGCGGCATGTTCCTCGGCAACATGCTGATGAACGCCTTCGGCGGCCATGGCGGCGGCATGGCGAATGCCGCGGGCCTGACCGGCGGCGGTTTCGGGCAGGAGGCGGTGCCGACCTCCTCCCCCTGGACCGATCCCGCCGCGGCGGCGGCGGAGCAGGGCTGGGGCAGCGGCGGGGGTGGTCAGCAGGATGCCTGGGGTGCGCCGGATGACGTCACCCAGGCCGGCTACGACTCCGATTTCGGCGGCGCCGAGGATGCCAGCGGCTATGACGATGGCGGGGATGAGGAGATCTAGGCTCCTCGCCCACCAATGATGGTTCCTCATTGAATCCGCGCATGCCATGAGCGATCAGTCTTGCTGACCCGGCTGGACGGAGCCATGGCATGCGCGTACCCGATCTCGATCTCGACCTGCTCCGCTGTTTTGTCACGGTGGCGGAGCGGGGGGGCTTCACCGCGGCGGGCCAGGCGCTCGGCCTGACCCAGTCCGCGGTCAGCCTGAAGGTGAAGCGGCTGGAGGATCTGGTCCGCCGCCGGGTCTTCGAGCGCACGAGCCGCGCCATCGCCCTGACGCGGGACGGCGAGACCTTGCTCGCCTATGCCCGTCGCATCCTGGCCCTGAACGACGAGGCGGTGCAGCGGATGGTGGCGCCGCCAGTGGCCGGGCGGCTCCGCCTCGGAGTCGCGGACCATTTCGTGCCGCGCAACCTCGCCCCCATGCTGGCCCGCTTCGCCCGCACCTATCCCGAGGTGCGGCTGGAAGTCGAAGTCGGCCGCAGCCACGAGCTGCGCGCGGCGCAGGAGCGCGGCGAGCTGGACCTGGTGCTCGGCAAGCGCCGGGACGGCGAGACGGAGGGGCGCCCGATCTGGACCGAGGCCGTGGTCTGGGTCGCCGCACCCGACTGGTCCCCGCCGGAGGGCCGCCCCCTGCCGCTGGCCATGCTGCCCCCCGGCTGCATGTTCCGTGACCGCGCCCTGGCGGCGCTGGCCCGCGCCGGCATGGGGTTCGAGGTGGTCTATACCTCCGCCAGCCTGCTTGGCGTGGCGGCCGCGGCGCAGGCGGGCTTCGCGCTGACCGTGCTCGGCCGCTCCGGCCTGCTTCCTGGCCTGGTGGAGGTGCCCGGCCTGCCCCCGCTCGGCACGGCGGAGATGTGCGTCTTCGGCGACAGTGCCGGGCGCAACCCGCTGGCGGAGCCGCTGGTGCGCCTTATCCGGGAGAGCCTGGGCGGGCCGGATCTGGCCGTCGCGGCCTGACCGGCCATCGCAGGAGC
>CALGVL010000316.1 GCA_937930165.1 uncultured Acetobacteraceae bacterium | reverse complement strand
ACTGGAGTTCAGACGTGTGCTCTTCCGATCTAGCCCCGCAGGCCGGAAGATCATCAGCAGCGTCATGGCGGCGCCATAGATGATCTGCTGCACCGCGCCGACCTCGGTGGCCGGGATGAAGGGCAGGAAGGCGAGGCCCGCCGGCAGACTCAGCAGCAGTACCGCGCCGATCAGGGGCCCCAGCAGCGTGCCGGTACCGCCGACGATGACCATGGCCATGATCAGCACGGACTGCTCCAGGGTGAAGCTCTCGACATTCACGAACTGCATGTGCAGGGCAAACAGCGCACCGGCGATGCCCGCCCCGGCGCAGGCGAAGGCCACCGCCAATGCCTTGGCGACGGCGACATTCTTGCCCAGCGCCTCCGCCGCACTCTCCGCGTCGCGGATGGCCTGGAGCGTCCGGCCGAAGCTGCCGCGCGCCATGGCGGCGATCGCCAGCAGGATCATCACCAGCGCGGCCAGGGAAAGCGGCAGCGCGCCCACCGGGACGCCGAAGATGCGCGGTTGCGGAATGCCGATCAGCCCGCCCAGGCCGCCGGTCAGGGGCTTCGCCTCGCTGAACACCGTCAGCGCCACCATCTGCAGGCCGAGCGAGGCGGCGACGAAATACTCCCCCCGCACGCGCAGCGCCGGCAGGGCCAGGCACAGGGACAGCCCGCCCGCGATCAGCGCCGCCACCGCGCAGGCAGCCAGCGCATCCGGCACCAGGGCCAGCGCCACCTGCGCCCCGGCATAGGCGCCGAGGCCGAAGAAGACCGCATGCGCCACACTGAAGATGCCGGCATAGCCGACCATGAAATTCAGCGTGACGGCCAGGATGCCGAAGATCGCGGTCAGGGTGGCCAGGTTTGCAAGGTAGGCGATCATTTCGCGGCCACCACGCCGAACAGCCCGGTCGGCCGGAACAGGATGAAGCCGAACAGCACCAGGAAGCTCGCCGCCTCCGCCCATTGCGTGTCGAGCACCAGCAGCACCAAGCTCTCCGCCACGCCCAGCAGCACCCCCGCCACCGCGGCGCCGCGCAGGGAGCCGATGCCGCCCACCATGGTCGCGGCCATGGAGAGCAGCATCACATGGTTGCCGATGGCCTCGTTCAGCCCGATCGTCATCGCCATCAGCACCGCCGGCGGTGCCACCAGCGCCGAGCCCAGCGCGAAGGCCAGGATGGAGAGGCGGGAGGAGGAAAGGCCATAGGCCCGCAGCAGATCCGGATTCTGCGCCAGCGCCCGCAGCGCCACCCCGGCATGGGTGCGCGACAGGAACAGGGTCAGTGCCACGAAGAGCAGGATGGCGGTGCCGATCGCCACCCAGAAGACCGGCGCCAGGAACAGCTCCGGCAGCACCTCCACCCCCTGGCTGAGCGAGCTGTCCACCGAGGCGAAGCCCCGGCCCGCCACCATGCCGACCAGGTTCTGCACCACGATGGAGACGCCGAAGGCGGCGACGAAGACGGTGAAGAAGCTGCCCTCATGCCGCTGGATCGGGCGATAGACGAAGCGTTCCATGCCGATGCCGAACAGCACCGCAACAGCCAGCGCGGCAGCGACGCCGATGGCCGCGTGCCAGCCGGCATTCCAGGCATAGATGAAGACATAGCCCGCCAGGGTGAAGGCAGCGCCATGCGCCACATGGAAGACCTTCGTGGCGCCGAAGATCAGCGCGAACCCGGCCGCCGTCAGGGCATAGAGCGCCCCGTTCTGCAACCCGCCCAGCAGAAGCTGGAGGACCAGCATCGGGTCCATTGGCGCGGCGGCTCAGCCGGCCAGGTGATGCGCCTGGCCATCGCGGAATTCCTTCACCTCGATGGCGGCCATCATGTTGCCGTGTTCGTCGAATTCCCCGATGCCGCCGACCAGCGGGAATTTGCGGATGCGCAGCAGAGTCTCCCGCAGGCTGTCGCCAGTCACCTGGCCATTCGCCTTCTCGATCTCCTGCGCCAGCAGGGCGAAAAGCCGTGTGCCGTTGTAGTAATTGGCGTTGTAGATGGTCGGCGCCTTGCCATGCGCCTTCTGGAAGTCCTGGGCGAAGCGGCGCGTCAGCTCATCACCGCCCTCGAAATCCATCTTCTGGCCGGTGAAGATCAGCCCGTTCGACTCCGGGAGATTGCGCACCGAATCCAGATTCATGGCGGAATAGCTGCACAGCAGCTGGGAGACGCCGTTGTCGCGCAGCCCCTTGATGATCTGCGACTGCTGCGCGCCGAAGCTGGCGATGTAGACCGCATCCGGCCGCACCTGCCGCACCCGCGCCGCCACCGGCCCGAATTGCTGCGCCGTGCGCGGCACGCTGAAGCTGCCCACCAATTGCCCGCCCGCCTTCGGCAATTCGTCCCGCAGGATGCCGAGGATCGCATCGCCCAGCGGATCGTCCACATAGACCAGCGCGATGCGCTTGACGCCCTTCTGGCCCACCAGATAGGGCAGCAGCGCCCGGGTCTCGAGATGCGCCAGCGGGATGACGTTCCAGAAATAGGGCGAGAGGCCGGAGAGGTCCGGCCCCACCGCGCCGCCATTCACCATGATGGTCTTCGAGCGGTCGCCGATCGGCGCCACCGCCTTGGAGACGGCGGTGAAGCCCACCAGGACCCAGTTGGCATGGTCCACATTGACCAGCTTGTTCATGCCCACCACCGCCTGCTGCGGCAGGGCCTGGGTGTCCTCCGCCTGCAGCCGGATCGGCCGCTTCAGCATCCTGTCCTGCTCGATATGCTGCAGGGCGAGCTGGGCGCCAGCGGTGAAGACGGTGCCGTATTCGCCATTCGGCCCGCTGAGCGGGAAGAGCGTGCCCAGGACATAGGCCTCGCTGCCCTGTGCCGCGGCGCCGCGGATGAAGGGCAATGCCAGCGCCGAGCCGAGCAGGCCGCGGCGGCCGATACGAATGGCGGTCATCTGGGTTTCTCTCCCTGTCGGTGGCGCCATGGATTCGCCTTGGCACGCAGCCTCGGACCCGGCCGCGCCCCTGTCAATGCGGTCCGATAGGCAGCCTTCCGGATGCCCTCAGCCGAAGGGCAGGCGCAGCCCCGGCTCGTCCCAGGGCATCGCCGCCAGCTTTCCCGTGGTGGAAAGGGTGATATAGGCGGTGCGCATCCCCTCCCCCCCGAAACAGATATTCGTCGGCATCCGTTCCGGCATCTTCACCACACGCAGGATCTCGCCCTTGGGGGAAACGGTGGTGATCTCGCCGCTCACCAGGGTGGCGACGCAGATATTGCCGGCCGCCGTCACCGCAATGCTGTCGAGCCGGCGGTAGCCCGGGAACTGGCACAGCACCCGCCCGCCGCTGGAACTCGGCCAGGGATCCTTCCGCAGCCGGCCCGGCTCCTCCACATCCCAGGCCCAGAGGCGGCCAGTCTCCGTCTCCGCCACATAGAGCACCTTGCCATCGGGCGAGAGGGCGATGCCATTGGCGCCACCGAAGACCGGGAAGGCGGCCTCGACGATGCGCGAGCCATCCGCCGCCGCCCAGTAGACCCCGCCATGGTCACGGTCCCGCGCCCGCACCTTGCCGAGATCGCTGAACCAGAAGCCGCCATTCGGGTCGAAGACGATGTCGTTCGGCCCCTTCAGCCGGTGCTCCCCGCAGCGGTCATAGAGCACCTCCACGCTGCCGGTGGCGGGGTCAATCACCTCGATCCGGCCGCCGGTGTAATCGGCGGACTGTCCCACCGGGCGCAGCATCCCCGGCTCCTCATGCCAGTCGAAGCCGCCATTGTTGCAGCAATAGATCTTCCCGCCAGGCCCGAGCGCGATCCCGTTCGGCCCGCCGCCCGGCCGGGCAATGACGGTCTTCGTGCCGTCCGGCGCGATGCGGGTCAGGCGGCCCGCGGCGATCTCCACCACCACCACGGCGCCGTCCGGCATCGCCACCGGGCCCTCGGGGAAGCGCAGATCCTCGGCGAGGATGCTGAGCGGCGGCATCTGCTCGGTCATGGACATTCCTTCTCCCTTGCCGCCGCGATCATGCCGCAGGCGGCAAGGGGCCGGAAGCACCTATCCGGCCGGGGGCGTCACTTCGCCCGCCAGATCTCCACCGGCCCGCGCTCCTCCGCGACTGTCCGGTCCAGCACGTAGTCCGCATCGAGCGTTGCGGTCACGAGGGCCGCCGCGCTCGGCCGGACATTGAACCACCAGCCACGGTCCACCACGATGAAGCGCGGATGCGTGGCCAGCACGCGCGCCACCTCGGCATCCGTGTCGATATCGGCGACGCGGCTGAACTGCCGCCCGGTCAACTGCGCGGGGAAGACGAAGCGCGTCGGCAGCGCGGCGCCGGTCATGAAGTAGACGGCCGGGTGGTAGTTGACGATGAAGATCGCCTCGCCCGGGCGCAGCCCCACCCGGATGGCATCCGCTACCTGCCGCACCGGATCCGGCGCGAAGAGGCGGATGCCGCGATCCACCCGTGCCGTCGCATCCGCCCGCCAGGAGCCGACCGCCACCACCGCGACCAGCAGGCCGAAGGCGAGGCCGCGGCGCGCGGGCGGCAGCAGCCGAGCCACCCGCCAGCAGCCGAGCGCGGCGAGCAGCGCAAGCGGCGGCAGCCAGATCAGGAAGTAGTGCGGAAAGAAATAGCCCGGCCCGATGACCGCCAGGCTGGCCGCGCCGAACCAGAGCAGCCCGGCCCGCGCCAGCAGCCCGCCCGGCCCGCCGCGGCGCAGCCAGCGCGCCACCCCCAGCACCGCCAGCAGGATCGGCCAGAGCAGCGTCAGCACCGTGACCAGGATGCGATGAAACGTCTCCTCCAGCCCCAGTCGGCCGAGGGAGTAGCGCAGCGGCGCCAGGAAGGAGCCGTCCAGGAAGGCGCCAAGCTGCCCCTGCGCCAGATAGGCCAGGCCGAAGAGCAGGGTCGGCAGGGCGCAGAACCCGGCATAGGCACCCGCCATGGCCAGGCCACGCCGCAGCGGCAGCAACCCGCGCCACCAGGCGGGAAAGACCAGCAGGGCGAAGGCGAGGCAGCCCTCCGGCACCATGACCGGCTTGATGGCGAGGGCCATGCCGATGCAGAGCCCCATGCCTGCCAATTCCCCCCAGCGCGGCGCCCGCCCCTCTTGCAGGGCACCCACCGCGCCGCGCAGGCCGAGCGCGATCGCCGCCACGACCAGCGGGGCGAAGAGAATCTCCGTATTGGTCGCCAGCCCGCCCAGCCGGACGCTATGGGCGACATAGATGAACCCGGCACCGAGGCCGAGCGCGCGCGGCCCGCCCGCCGCCCGCACCGCGCCATACAGCGCCCAGCCTGCCGCGGCGACGCAGATGGCGCCGAGCAGGCGGGCCGCCTCGATGCTTTCCCCGAAGAGCGCGAGGGCCAGGGCGAACAGGGCGGGGGCGCCGATCGGGTGCATGTCCCAGACCGCGACCAGCGGCCAGCCGCCACGCAGCCATTCCCGCGCCTGCACCAGATACAGCCCTTCATCCGTGTCGATGACGGCGGGCAGGAAGCCGAGCGCCCGCAGGCCAAGCGAGGCCAGCAGCATCGCCGCGGGCACCAGCAGCGCCCAGCCCCATCGCCACCGGTCGGTGACGGGCGCCTCGGCCCGGCGCAGGACGCGCGGCGGTTCGGTCAGGCCGGCCTCATTCCGGCGGAGGGTGATGCTCATTCTCTCTCCGCCAGGATGGGCGGGCGTCGTGTGACGGGTTCGCCGATTCCCATAACACGGCGCGCCGGGCCCGAAACCCCGGAACTGCCGGCGAAAGCTTGACGAGCGGCCGGTCCGGTCCGACCGTCGCGGCATGGACACGCCCCGCCGCCCCGCAATCGACCCGGTCACCCTCGCCGTCCTCGACAACCGCCTGCGGGCGATCGTGGAGGAGATGGGAGAGGCGATGCTCCGCACCTCCTATTCCCAGATCCTGAATTCCTCGCGCGACTTCTCCATCGCGCTTTGTGATGCGCAGTGCCGGCTGGTCGCGCAGGCGGACCACATTCCGGTGCATGTCGGCGCTATGCCCTGGGCGGCCAAGGCGGTCGCGGAAGCCTTCGCAGGGGAGGTGCGGGAGGGCGACACCTTCCTGCTCAACGATCCCTACCATGGCGGCAGCCACCTGCCGGACCTGACCATCGTGATCCCGGTCTTCGCCGAGGGCGCGCTGCGCTTCTGGTCCGTGGTGCGGGCGCATCAGAGCGACATCGGCGGCGCCACGCATGGCGGCTACAATCCCGGCGCGACCGAGATCTGGCAGGAAGGGCTGCGCATCCCGCCCATCCGCCTCGGCGAGGGCGGCGCGCTGCGGGAGGATCTGCTGCGCATGCTGGCCACCAATACCCGCATCGCCCGCGACTTCCGTGGCGATTTGATGGCAATGATCGGCGCCGCACGGCTGGGCGAGCAGCGCCTCCGCCCCCTGCTGGCGAAATACGGCGCCGGGCCGCTGGAGGAGGCGGTCTCCGCCATCCTCGACCTGTCGGAGGCACATGCGCGGCGCATCCTCGCCACCTGGCCGGACGGGACCTGGAAGGGCGAGGCCTTCCTGGACGATGACGGCTTCGACCGGGTGGATGTCGCCATCCGCGCCACCGTCACCAAGCGAGGCGACAGCCTGATCGTGGATCTTTCGGAAAGCGACCCGCAGACCACGGGCTTCGTCAATTCCTCCTACCCGAATATGCGCAGCGCGGTGGCGATGGCCTTCGCCTTCCTGCTCGATCCCGAGGTCGCCAAGAATGACGGCGCCTTCCGCCCGCTGGAGGTGATCGCGAAGGAGGGCACCGTGGTCTGGGCGCGGGAGGGCGCGCCGGTGACCATGTGCACCAGCCATTGCAGCAATGAGATCGTGGAGGCGATCATCCGCGCCATGCAGCATTGCTGCCCGGACCGCGCCATGGGCGGCTGGGGCCGGCGCTTCCGCGTGGCGATCACCGGCCGCGACGCAAGGCGGCCGGAAAAGCCCTTCGTCTGGCACATGTTCCATGCAAGGCCGGGAGGTGGCGGCAGCGCGAAGGGCGATGGCTGGTCCACCGCCGGCGAGTGGCACAGCGCCGGCGGCCTGAAATTCGGCAGCGTGGAGATGGCCGAGGCGCGCTTCCCCCTCTTCTTCGAGCAGCACGAGTTCCTGCCTGGCTCGGCCGGGGATGGCACGCATCGCGGGGGCCTGGGCGGCGAGTTGCGGCTGCGCGTCGAAAGCGACGGTCCCTGCCGCGCCAATACCGCGGGCGATGGGGCGCGGCACGGCGCCGCCGGCATCCTCGGCGGCCAGGACGGCGCGCCGCACCATTATGTCCTCCGCCGTGCGAATGGGGAGGAACGGGTGCTCCGCACCAAGGAGGTCGGCATCGTCATCCAGCCGGGCGATCTGCTGCATGTCCGCTCCGGCGGCGGCGGCGGCTGGGGGCCGCCGGAGAAGCGCGACCCCGCCGCCCGCGCCCGCGACGCACAGGAAGGGCTTGTGTGATGCCCGGCTATCGCATCGGCATCGATGTCGGCGGCACCTTCACTGATGTGGTCGGCATCGCCCCGGACGGCACCCAGACCCTCGCCAAGGCCGCCAGCACCCCGGCGGATCAGAGCGAAGGCGTCATCGCCGGATTGCAGAACCTCGCCGCGGCGCTGCAACTGCCCCTCGCGGAGCTGCTGGAGCGGACCGAGCGCATCGTCCACGGCACCACCGTCGCCACCAATGCCCTGCTGGAGCGCAAGGGCGCGAAGCTCGCCATGCTGACCACGGAGGGCCATCGCGACGTCATCGAGATGCGGGAGGGGCTGAAGCCCGAACGCTACGACCTGCGCCTGCCGCCGCCCGAGCCGCTGGTGCCGCGGCATCTGCGCCTGCCCGTGCGCGAGCGCCTGCGCGCCGATGGCAGCGTGGCGGTGCCGCTGGACGAAGCCTCCCTGAACGCGGCGATCGAGCATCTGCGGCAGGAGAAGGTGGAGTCCGTGGCCATCTGCTTCCTGCATTCCTGGGCCACGCCGGAGCATGAGCGCCGCGCCGCCGAAGCGGTTAGCGCCGCCCTGCCCGGCGTCTATGTGACGCAATCCGCCGATGTCCTGCCGCAGATCAAGGAATTCGAGCGGTTCAGCACCACGGCGGTGAATGCCTATGTCGGCCCCATCGTCTCCCGCTACCTGGCGCGGCTTGCCGGACGGCTGGAACAGGCGGGCTATCGCGGGCCGCTCTTCGTCATCCTCTCGCATGGCGGCGTCGCGCCGGTGGAGGAGGCGGCACGGCTCGCCGTCGGCACCGCGCTCTCCGGCCCGGCGGGGGGCGTCGCGGCGGCGGTGGCGCTGGCGCGGCAGGGGATGGGGCAGGACCTCGTCACCTTCGACATGGGCGGCACCTCCACCGACATCGCCCTGGTGACGGAGGGCGAGGCGGCGCTCGGCCGCGGCCGCACGGTGGGGGGCGAGCGCATCGCACTGGAGAGCCTGGATATCGTGACGCTCGGCGCCGGCGGCGGCTCCATCGCGCATCTCGGGCCGGGCGGGACGATGCAGGTGGGGCCGCGCAGCGCCGGCGCGGTGCCGGGCCCGGCCTGCTACGGCCAGGGCGGGACGGAGCCGACCGTCACGGATGCCAATCTGGTCCTCGGCTATCTCGATCCGGGGAATTTCCTCGGCGGCCGCAAGCGGCTGGACCGGGAGGCGGCGGAGCGCGCGGTGGCCGGGCTGGCGGAGCGGCTCGGCATCACGATGATGGACTGCGCCGCCGGAATTCATGCCCTGGTCAATGCCCGCATGGCGGACGGGGTGCGGGTGGCGACGGTGCGCCGCGGCGTGGATCCGCGCGACTTCGCGTTGCTGGCCTTCGGTGGCGCCGCCGGGCTGCATGCCAGCGCGGTGGCGCGGGAGCTTGGCCTGCGCCGCGCCGTGGTGCCGCTCTTCGCCGCCGGGCTGTCCGCCTGGGGGATGCTGCATACCGACCTGCGCTACGAGGTGGCGCAGAGCGCCCTCACCGCCGCCGGCATGCCGGATGATGCGGCGCTGCGCGACCTCTTCGCCGCGCTGGAGCGCGAGGGCCGTGCCCGCATGGCCGGCTGGTTCTCCGGCGAGGTCGCCGTCCGCCGCAGCGCCGATATGCGCTATGGCGAGCAGGTCTTCGAAATCGCCGTGCCCCTGGACGGTATCGACTGGGATGGCCCGGACCTGGCCGCCCAGGTGCGGGACGCCTTCCACGCTCGCCACCGCGCCCTCTTCACCTATGCGTTGCCGGAGGAGGAGGTCGTGCTGGTGAATGCCCGCCTCGCCGTGATCGGCCGCCTGCCGGGCTCTGAGCCCCCGGCGCCATCCGGATCCCTGCCGCCCGCAGCGCCGCACACGCATCGCCGCATCCGGCTGGAGGGCGGCGAGGCCGATGCGCCCGTCTTCCGCTTCGAGGCCCTGGCCCCCGACCAGCCCCTCTCCGGCCCCGCCATCATCGAAAGCGACACCACCACCGTCCTGCTCCGCCCCGGTGACACCGCGCGGATGGATACGCGCGGCTGGCTGGATGTGGCCGTGCCGGCGGTAAGCTGAGGGATCACGGAGCGGCGACGGCAATCACGGGTCGTCGCCCGGCAGTCTGGCCCCGCTTTGGCACGTTCTGGAGTCCGGTCCTGCCGCGGGAGGCTGGTGATGCGGATCGGTGTGCCCAAGGAAGTGAAGGTTCATGAATACCGGGTGGGCCTGGTGCCGGCCTCGGTGCGGGAGCTTGCCCGGGAGGGCCATCAGGTCCTGGTCCAGACCGGCGCCGGCGCCGCCATCGGCTTCCCGGATGATGCCTACCGGGCTGCCGGCGCCACCATTGCCCCGGATGCCGCTGCCATCTTCGCCGAGGCCGAGCTGGTGGTGAAGGTGAAGGAGCCGCAGCCGGAGGAATGGCGGCAACTGCATCCCGGCCAGTTGCTCTTCACCTATCTGCATCTGGCGCCGGACCCGGAGCAGGCGCGCGGCCTCATGGAAAGCGGCTGCACCGCCATCGCCTATGAGACGGTGACGGACCCGCAGGGCGGCCTGCCCCTCCTGGCACCGATGAGCGAGGTCGCCGGCCGCATGGCGGTGCAGGTCGGCGCCCGCTGCCTGGAGAAGGAGGCGGGCGGCGCCGGCATCCTGCTCTCCGGCGTGCCGGGCGTGCCGGGAGCGCGGGTCGCGGTGATCGGTGGCGGCGTGGTCGGGTCGAATGCCGCGCGCATCGCGGTTGGAATGCGGGCGCGGGTCACGGTGCTCGACAAGTCGCTGCGCGTGCTGGATGCGCTGGACCGGGAATTCGGCGGACATGTCGCCACGCTCTACGCCACGGCGGAGAGCATCGAGCAGGCGGTGCTGGAGGCCGATCTCGTCATTGGCGCCGTGCTGGTGCCCGGCGCCGCCGCGCCGAAGCTGGTGACGCGGGAGATGGTGCGGCAGATGCGGCCGGGCAGCGTGCTGGTGGATGTCGCCATCGACCAGGGCGGCTGCTTCGAGACCTCCCGCCCGACCACCCACGCCGATCCCACCTATATCGAGGATGGCGTGGTGCATTACTGCGTGACCAACATGCCGGGCGCGGTGGCGCGCACCAGCGCCGTGGCGCTGAACGACGCCACCCTGCCCTTCATCCTGCAACTGGCAGAGCTGGGCTTCCCCCATGCCCTGCGGGAGAACCCGCATCTCGCGCATGGCCTGAACATCCATGCCGGGCATGTCACCTACCCCGCCGTGGCCGAGGCGCTGGGCCTGCCCCTGCTAAGCCTGGAGACGGCCCTGGCCGGGGGCGTCCCCGCTGCCCCGCCCGCGCAGGTGGCGAAAACCCCTGGGGCTTGAATCGAAGGTTGCGATGCCGGCAATATACAAGCGCAGACCATTCGCGCCCCGGTTGGGCGCATCCTGAGGGAAGAAGCCCGCGCATGTCCCTGTTCCGCAAGAGTCTGGCCCTGGCCGCCCTCGGCGCCGCCGTGCTCGCCGCCGGCCCGGCCCTGGCCGATCCGCCCTGGGCGCGCGGCTGGCATCGCCATCACCACCATCACCGGCATTGGGCTCCGCCCCCGCCGCCGGTGGTCTATGCGCCGCGGCCGCGGGCCTATTACTACGCCCCGCCGCCGGTCTATGTCGCGCCGCCTCCGCCGGTGGTCTATGCGCCGCCGCCCGTCTATGTGCCGCCACCGAGTCTGGGCTTCTCCCTCAACGTCCCGCTGCGCTGAGTGACAATGGGGCGCGGCCCCATGCTAGGGGCCGGCCGATGCGGACCTTCGGGCCATCCGGTCATCCGGCGGCTTCAGCGCCGCGCCTCGATGGCATCCCAGATCGCCCGCTCCAGATGCACGCCGTCGAAGCGGGCGATCTCCTGCAATCCGGTCGGGCTGGTGACGTTGATCTCGGTCAGGTAGCCGCCGATCACGTCGATGCCGACGAAGATCAGGCCGCGCTCCTTCAGCGCCGGGCCGATGCGTTCGCAGATTTCCTTCTCGCGGTCGGTCAGGGTGGTGGGTTCCGGCCGGCCGCCGACATGCATGTTGCTGCGCGCCTCGCCTGCCGCCGGCACGCGGTTGATCGCACCCATGGCGACGCCGTCCACCAGGATGATGCGCTTGTCGCCCTTGCGGACCTCGGGGACGTATTTCTGCACCACCAGCGGCTCCCGCGAGCGCTCGGTGAACATCTCGATCAGCGCATTCAGGTTCGAATCGTCCGGCCGCAGGTGGAAGACCCCGGCGCCGCCATTGCCGAAGAGCGGCTTCAGGATGATGTCGCCATGCCTCTCCCGGAAGCGCATGATCTGCCGGCGGTCGGCCGTCACCAGGGTTTCCGGCATCAGGTCCGGGAAATGGGTGACGAAGAGCTTCTCCGGCGCGTTGCGCACGCTGGCCGGGTCGTTCACCACCAGGGTCTTCGGGTGGATGTGCTCCAGGATGTGCGTGGCGGTGATGTAGGCCATGTCAAAGGGCGGGTCCTGGCGCATCAGCACCACGTCCACGGTGCCGAGATCCAGTTCCTCCTCCGGCCCGAAGCGCCAGTGGGCGCCCTTCTGCCGCTGCACCGTCACGGGATTGGCCCGCGCCAGGACGCGGCCGCCGCTCAGCGCCAGGTCGCGCGGCAGATAGTGCCACAGCGCGTGGCCGCGCGCCTGCGCCTCCAGCATCAGGGCGAAAGTGCTGTCGGCGTCGATGTTGATCGTCTCGATCGGGTCCATCTGGACCGCGACCCGCAGGCCACGCGGCATCGGGCTGTCCTCTGTCGGCTGATGTCAGGATTGTGTTGGCATCGGATGCGGCACAAGGCCAGGGGGTGATGGCTAATGCAGCCGGTGCCGCAACTCCTCGGCCATGGCCCGGATGCGGCTGGCGGCCTCCCCCAGCGGCTCCAGCTCCAGGGAGCGGTCGAAACAGGCAAGCGCGGCGCCGATCCGCTCCAGCCGCTGGTTCATCAGCCCTGCCTCCCGCCACAGGGTCGCATGGTCCGGGGACAGGCGCAGCATATCCTCGGTGCAGGCCAGCGCGCCCGGCAGGTCGCCGGCGCGCAGGCGGCGCAGCTTGATGTTGTTCTGCAGCCGCAGCAGCACGCCCCGCTTGCCGATCAGCCGCAGCAGGCCGGGGCGGAGTTCCGCCCGTTCCCCCTCCATGCGCTTCAGCAGCAGGCGGAGGTCCGGCGCCTGCAGGCCGGTGCCCCCGGCGAAGACATCCACCAGGGCCTGGCTGCGCACTCCCTCCACGGCCACCAGGAAATGGCCGGGGAAATCCACGCCATGCGCCGCCCAACCCGCCGCCTCCGCCGCATGCAGCCAGAGGATGCCGAGGGCCACGGGCAGGCCCCGCCGCCGCTCCACCACCCGGATCAGGTTGGCATTGGCGAGGTCGTCATAGCTCTCCGAGTCGCCGGCATAGCCCAGCCGGCCATGGATGATGTCGGCCAGCGCCTCGCGCCGCCGCTCCGCATCGCCCGCATCGGCCTCCGCATCCGCGCCGGCTGCGGCCACCGCCTGCTGCGCCAGTTCCGAGAGCGCGGCGGCGGCGGCATGCCAGTCGGCCTCCGGCGCGTCGATCCTGGCGAATTGCAGGGCCGTCGCCGCGAGGTCGATCTCGGCCTCCGGCAGCTGGCCGGCGGCGGAGAGGGCGAGGCGTGCCTCTTCCTGGGGGGTCAGGGCCATGTGGGCAATTTCGTTGTGCTCCCCCACAGCTTCAAGTCACGAGGCTTGAGTGGCCCCTTGGGCTGGCGGCGCCGCTTCAGACCTCCACGCCCTCCGGCGTTCCGGTCATTGGGACCGCTCAGCCTGCCGGCGCCTGCGGCACCATCCGGCCGAGGCGCCGGCCGCCGAAGATGTGCACATGGAAGTGCCCCACCTCCTGCCCGGCATCGGGGCCCATATTGGTGAGAAGGCGGTAGCCGCTCTCCTCCAGCCCGAGCTGCTTCGCGACCAGGGCGACGGCGCGCCAGAAGCCGGCGACCGTCCCGGCCGGCGCCTGGGTGTGGAAATCCGCCGCGCTCACCCAGGGCCCCTTCGGGATCACCAGAACGTGCACCGGGGCCTGCGGGTTGATGTCGTGGAAGGCCAGGGCGTGCTCGTCCTCGTGCACCTTCTTGCAGGGGATCTCCCCGCGCAGGATGCGGGCGAAGATGTTCGCATCGTCATAGGGCGGCTTGCCGGAGACGGACATGGCGGACGGTCCCGATGCTGGTGGTTGTCCTGCCCAGTCTGCCATGCATGGGCGGCCCGGTCAGCCGCCCAGGGCAGGCGTCAGGGCAGCTTGCTGGTCTGCGCCGCGCGGATCAGGGCCTTCGGGCGGGCGGCCTTCTCGGCGATGCCGCTGATGCCCTCCCGCCGCCGCAGCTCGGCCCAGACCTCCTCCGGCCGGATGCCGGCATCCACCCAGACGACCAGCAGGTGATAGAGCAGGTCGGCGGATTCCAGGATGATCCCCTCCCGGTTGCCCCGGGTCGCCTCGATGACGCATTCCACCGCCTCCTCGCCCAGCTTCTGGGCGACCTTGGCGGTGCCGCGGGCCAGCAGCCGGGCGGAGTGGGAATTCTCGACATCCCCGGCCTGGCGGCGGCTCTCCACCACCTGCCACAGCCGGTCGAGCACGGTGGCGTCGCCTTCCATGGGCACCTCCAGCGGGGTCAGGTGACGGGATTCGGCGCGGCGCACGGATTTGGGCACCTTCTTCTTGGCGGCGGGCAGGCCGGACGGGATCGGCAGCGTCGCCTGGACGGCCTTCTTCTTGGGCTTTGCCTTGGTTTCCTTGCCCATGCTCAGGCGGTCTCCGACGCGGCGGGGACGGGGCGCACCGGCAGGCCGGCCGCGGCCAGCGCGGCCTTGGCATCGGCGATGCGGAACTCGCCATAATGGAAGACGCTGGCGGCCAGCAGCCCGCTGGCGCCGGCCTTCGCCCCCTCCACGAAATGCTCCACCCGGCCGACCCCGCCCGAGGCGATGATCGGCACATTGGCCGCCGCCCGCACGGCGCGCAGCAGGTCCAGGTCGAAGCCGGATTTGGTCCCGTCCCGGTCCATGGAGGTCAGCAGCAGCTCCCCCGCCCCTGCCGCCGCCATGCGCGCCGCCCAGGCGACCGCGTCGAGCCCGGTCCCGCGCCGGCCGCCATGGGTGAAGACCTCCCACTTGCCGGGCGCGGTCTGCCGGGCATCCACCGCCACCACGATGCACTGGCTGCCGAAGACCTCGGCGGCGCGGGAAACCAGTTCCGGCTCCGCCACCGCGGCGCTGTTGATGCTGGCCTTGTCGGCGCCGGCCAGCAGCAGGCGGCGGATATCCTCCACGCTGCGCACGCCGCCGCCGACAGTCAGGGGGATGAAGACCTCCGCCGCGGTGCGGGCGACCACGTCCAGGATGGTGTCGCGGTTCTCGTGGGAGGCGGCGATGTCGAGGAAGGTGATTTCGTCCGCGCCCTCCCGGTCATAGGTGCGGGCCTGTTCCACCGGATCGCCGGCGTCGCGGAGGGCGACGAAATTCACCCCCTTCACGACCCGGCCATCCTTCACATCGAGGCAGGGAATGACGCGCAGCGCGAGCACGAAAGCACCTGTGGGACTGTCCTGCCGTGCCGCTTGCAGCCGAAGCGGCTCCGGGTCAAGCGCCCCTCCCCAGGCAGGTCGCTCATTCCGCCGAGACGCGGGCGGGCGAGGTGTCGCGGCTCCAGAACAGACGGTCCAGGCTCAAGGGTCCGGGGCCGGCGAAGACGAGATAGAAGAAGACCCAGCAATAGAGCGCCGCCAGCTCCCCGCGATTCAGGATCGGGAAGAAGTCCTGCGGCGCATGCGCCATGAAATAGGCCGCCGCGGTGAAGCCGGACAGGATGAAGGCCGTCGCCCGGCTGAACAGTCCCAACAGCAGCAGCAGGCCGCCGACCAGCTCGATCACCCCGGCGAACCACAGCAGGCTCAGGAATTCCGGTCCCGGACGGCCGGAGGGCGGGAAGCCCAGCATCTTCTGGGTGCCGTGCTGCAACAGCAGCAGTGCCGCCATGATCCGCAGCAGGCTCAGCACATAGGGGGTCCAGGCTTCGAAGGCTCGGTTCTGCATGGTTGGCGGGTCTCCTCAGCTTGCTGGCACGAGTCACATCGCGCCTTGCGGCGCGGCAGGCTGGCCGGAATTGGGAAGATGGACCGGAACTCACAGAAAACCACGCCTGGCCGCCCCGGCGGCGAGCAAGGCTCAGACAGCCGACGGGCCCGGGACAGGGCGTCCGGCACCCGTCGATTCCGCAGGATCCCTGTCGCCGGAGGGGCGCCGACAAAGTGTCGCGACACGGCAATGTGCATGAAGCCGCAGGCTTTCCCATTCGGGCGCCACGGCAGGCAGCGCCTGTTCCGGTACCGGGCGCCCTACGGAGGCAGCCATGAGGCTTGCAGACGGCAGGAGTTCAGGTTGGGCTCCCCTGCCTGGGCGAACGGGCTATGTCCTGGCCTTTGCCCTGGGCGTCCTCTGGGTATTTGCGGTGGCCTGGGCAGCAATGAGCGGGCCGCGCCTGCTCGCCGCCATGGAGCAGCAGGAGGCGGCCGAGATGAAGCTGGAGAACCAGGGCGCCTGCCAGCGGCTCGGCATGCCCGAGGGCAGCACCGGATACGCAGCCTGCATGACTGAGCTCAAGGGAGTCCAGCGGCAGCAGCAGGACCGCCTGAACCGGCGCTCGGCGAGCCTCATCTGAAAGCACAGAGCCGGCCGGGCCGATGAAGATCGAGAGATGCCGGATGGCGTCTTCCGCTATCGGCGCGTCCTGCTGGTCCTGATCATCCCGCTGGCCGCCTGGCTGAGGGCGACGGGCTGGGCTGCCTCGTTCAGCCCCCGGCCAGGGCCAGCGCCTTCGCCGGGTCGATTCGCCCGTCATAGAGCGCGCGGCCGATGATGACGCCCTCGATCCCCTCGGCAGCGACCGCGGCCAGCGCAGCCAGGTCGTCCAGCGAGGCGACGCCACCCGAGGCGATGACCGGCAGGGAGATGGCGCGGGCCAGGGCCAGCGTCGCCTCCAGATTCACCCCGCCCAGCATGCCGTCGCGGTCGATATCGGTGTAGATGATGGCAGCGGCGCCGGCATCCTCGAAGCGGCGGGCGAGGTCCTCGGCCGGCATGGTGCTGACCTCGGCCCAGCCCTCCACCGCCACCAGCCCCTTCCGGGCGTCGATGCCCACCGCGACCCGGCCGGGATGCGCCCGGCAGGCGGCGCGGGCGAAATCCGGATCCTTCAGTGCGGCGGAGCCAAGGATCACCCGCTCCACCCCGCGCGCGAGCCAGGCCTCCACCGTCGTCATGCTGCGAATGCCGCCGCCGAGCTGCACCGGCAGGCCGGGCACGGCGGCCAGGATGGCTTCCACCGCCGCGGCATTGGCCGGGCGGCCGGCAAAGGCGCCGTCCAGGTCCACCACATGCAGCCAGGTGAAGCCGGTGGCAGCGAATTTGCGGGCCTGGGCCGCAGGTTCCCCGGAATAGACCGTGGCCTGCGCCATGTCGCCGCGCTTCAGCCGGACCACCTGGCCGCCCTTGAGGTCGATAGCGGGATAGAGAGTCAGGCCCATCTCAGCCTCCCCCTGCCCAGCCCATGACCTGCCCGGTGCTGCGGCCCCGGCCGGGTTCCAGAAGCTTGTAGTAGAAATGCCCGGCGACGGTCTGGCCGCGCACCCTTGCATAGGCCGGGTGCGTGCCCCAGCGGACATAGCCCAGCGACTCGAAGACCGCGATCGCGGTCCGCTGCGTCTCCCGCACGTCGAGATTGAGGACCCGGTGGCCGAGCGAGGCCGCCCGCTCCTCCACCCGGCGGATCATCAGCCGCGCCAGGCCATGGCCGCGGGCATAGGGAGCGATATAGGCATGGGTCAGGGTGGCGGCGAAGGCCTGGGCCTCGTTGTTACGGGGCGGCCGGACGAGCTGGGCGCTGCCCACCACCATCCCGTCCAGCCGGGCGATGAACAGCTCGCGCTCCGGCACCAGCAGCACGCCGCGGAAATGCCGCTCCAGCGCGGTGCGGCCCTGCGGCTCCACCCAGCCGAAGCCGCCGCCCTCGATGATGGCGGCGTCGGTCGCCTCGCAAAGTTCCGCCATGTCGTGGTCGGACAGTTCGGAAACCCGCTCGACATCGAGATGCGCGGGTTTGAGCATCGCGCCGCCGCTCATGGTTCCCACCGCAGGAAATTGGCGAGGATGCGCAGGCCCACGGTCTGGCTCTTCTCCACATGGAATTGGGTGCCGGCGATGTTGCGGCGGGCGACCACGGCGACGACCGGGCCGCCATAGTCCGTGGTCGCCAGGATCTCGTCCTCCGCATGGTCGCGCAGGGCGTAGGAATGGACGAAATAGGCGTGCTCGCCGGGGCGGATGCCGTCCAGCAGCCTGTGCCCGCCTTCCGGGAAATCCAGGGTATTCCAGCCCATCTGCGGCAACGGCAGGGGCGCGCCCTCCGGCCCGCGCGGCGTCATGGCGGCGATCTCGCCCCGGATCCAGCCGAGGCCGGGGGTCACGCCATGCTCCAGGCCGCGCTCGGCCAGGATCTGCATGCCGACGCAGATGCCGAGCAGGGGCACGCCCTGGCCGCGGACCCGGCCCTCCAGCGTCTCCACCATGCCGGGCAGGGCCTGCAGGCCGCGCATGCAGGCGGCGAAGGCACCCTGGCCGGGCAGGATGACGCGGTCCGCCTGCGCCACCTCGGCCGAATCGCGGGTGATCGCGGCCCGGACCGGGACTTCCGCCATGGCCGAGGCACGGTCCAGTGCGCGCAGGACCGAGGCGAGGTTGCCCGAGCCTGGATCCACCACGGCGACACGCATGGCGCCCCTCATGCGGGCGCCCCCTTGGGCAGCACCGCCCGCCCCCAGGGTTCAGCGAGGTCCGGCCGGGCGTCCAGCAGCCGGGCCAGCGCCGAGTCCGCATCCCGCTCCGCCACCACATGCGCCAAGCGGTAGCCACGCCGGGCCAGCCCCCACCGCCGCAGATCCTGCGCGTGGCAGGCGAGGAGGAATTGCATCGCCATGGCCGCGACCGCCCCGGCCGGTTCCGGCAGCAGCAGGGCCAGCGCCAGCACCACCGCCACATAGGCCAGCGCCGCCAGCCAGAGCCGGTGAAACAGCAGCCAGAATAGGTTGAAGAACAGGGCGAGCCAGGAGAAGCCTTCCGGCACCAATACCGGCGGCCTGGCCTTGCGCCGTGTCCGGGCATCCGCCTCGCTGGGGATCGGGGCGGGGGGCAAATGGACGGTCCAGACGCGCATCAAGCCTCCAGGACACCCTTGGTAGAGGGCACCGAGTCAGGGGAGCGCGGGTCCAGCTCGCAAGCCATGCGCAGGGAGCGGGCCAACGCCTTGAAGCAAGCCTCAGCGACATGGTGCGCGTTGGTGCCGGCCTTCAAGGTCATGTGGAGCGTTACGCCGGCGTTGAAGGCGAAGGCGCGGAAGAATTCCTCGAACAATTCCGTGTCCATCTCCCCCACCTTGTCGCGGGCGAAGGGGACGGACCAGGCGAGGAAGGGACGGCCGGAGATGTCCACCGCTGCCTCGGCCAAAGCCTCGTCCATCGGCAGCAGGGCATGACCGTAGCGGCGGATGCCGCGCTTGTCGCCGAGCGCGGCGCGCAGGCACTGGCCGAGGACGATGCCGACATCCTCGGTGGTGTGGTGGAAGTCGATATGCAGGTCGCCCTTGGCCTCGACCGTCAGGTCGAACAGGGCATGGCGCGCCAGGGCGGTCAGCATGTGGTCAAGGAAGCCGATGCCGGTCGCCACCTGCGCCTGCCCCGTCCCGTCCAGGGTGAGGCTGATGCGGATGTCGGTCTCCGCCGTCTTCCGGGCCAGTTCGGCGCGGCGGGCGGGGCTGCTCAATCCAGGGTTGCTGACCGCTGTCATGGAGCGGGTTTAGTCCGGCGGCGGCGGCTTGGCGAGGGGTTCGAGCCGGGACGGCCCGTTGCCGGGACGACGGGGAAGCGCCACATCCCCGGCATGTCCGCTTCCCATTCCTCCGCCGCGCCGGACCTCGCAGGCTGGCACGGCACCACTATCCTCTGCGTCCGCAAGGGCGGGCGCGTCGCCAATGCCATGCGCGCTCTGCTGCAGGTACAGGAATCATCCGGCTCAAACAAGCGTGTGATCCTCAAGATCGTTTAGTCTCGCGGCCAGTCTCGTCTCGAAAATGACCATTCCACCGCCCAAATACCTGCTGCTCGGCGAAATCCTTCGCCCGCACGGGGTTCGCGGCGAATTGCGCGTACGCCTGCTGACCGACTATCCGGAGCGTATCAACGAGCTGGAACGCATTTTCATCGGCAGCGGTATCGACGCCGATGACGTGCGCCCTTACCCGGTTCAGCACATGCGTATGCATCAGGGTTATGGCCTGCTGAAGCTCAAGACCATCGACGACCGCAACGCCGCCGATTTGCTGCGCGGCCTGTTCGTGATGATCGATCTCGAACACGCCGTTCCGCTGGAAGAGGGCGAATTTTATCTCTACCAGCTTATCGGGCTGACCGTCCAGCAGGAGGATGGCAGTCTGCTTGGCACGCTGGTGGAAGTCCTCGAAACAGCCGCCCATGATGTCTATGTCGTCGACAGCCCGACCTACGGCGAGGTGCTGATTCCGGTGACGGACGAGACTATCCTCGTCACCGACATTGACGCCGGGATCGTCAGAGTCCGCCTGCCTGAAGGGCTGCTGCCGGACTAAAGCCCTCCGCCCCGAAACCGCTTTCCCGCTTGACACGCAAAAGTTGTGACTGCTATGCTGTCTTGAGTATTCGCTGCCTATAAAGCTGCCGGAATGTCGTGAGCGAGCAGAAATATTGGGTCGGGTTCAGTCTCGTTCCCGAAATTGGGCCCAGACGGCTGGAACAGCTTCAGCAGCATTTCGGCCAGTTAGCGAACGCGTGGCGAGCGTCTGAAGCCGAGCTGCG